>NZ_JAJNQM010000100.1:0-10076 GCF_022227785.1 Ectothiorhodospira lacustris
TTTACCTCTGAGCTGAAAGGTGGGGGTGGGACCGCAGGTAGGTATCGACGAGCTGTTGCGTGTCTTCGCCACGGTGGCAGCTGGTGCATGCACTACCAGGCGAGGCGACGGGATTTTTCAGCATGTTCCGATGGGCGAGATCCTCTCGGAGGATGCGAGGATTTCCTTGGTGGCAGCCGGCGCAGGAGTAGTTGACGCTATTGTGATCGTGATGCCATGGACCCTGTTCCGGACTGCTTGCAGGGGCTGCGGCTCGCCTTCCGTTGTGGCACCGAAAGCAGCTTGAGGCACCGAGGCCGCAGGCATTGGCAAGTTTCACCGGGGACAGCGACACGGCATGCTCTTTAAGAACATGCAAGGCTTCCCGGCCCCATCCCTCATCCGCTTGTTCGGCGCGCCCTGAGGATTCGGCCGATGGTTGCAGGTAGTGCGAACCCCAGATCAGGAGTACGCCGGCAATGAGCGCCGGCAGGGATATTGCGGCGAATCGGAACGTGTTCGGGTAACGCTGCAGAAGCATGATGAAAAATCGCTTGTTGAACTTCGCGCTCACTTTCATTCCTCTTGTTCAGACCTGGCCCGGTTGTTTCCCTGGGCATTTTTGATGTCCTGCTCTCGGAGTCCATCCCCGCACATGCATACCGGTCCATCACGGAATCTCAACCTGCCCGAACGTTTCTCGGACGCCGGAGATGCTTCTTGTATCTGCTCCCGGTGATGCCCCGAGGCCTTGCCGGAGGCGGGATGGTCTTCAAGGGCGACTACCGCGCCCGGTAGAGCCGAGACACTGACCGCGAGTGTTAAAAGGAGGACGCCACCGACGATGCGCATGCGCATGAACGCTTTCCTTTTTCGTTGCAGGCAAGGGAGGTATCGCCACTGTGCGGCGGCGATACCTTCAGGCATTAACCCCCGCAAGGATTGGGGGGCAGCACGACGCCGCCGCCGGAACCACCGCTGTTGCCGGTGTCGTTGCCATTGCCAATGTCCTCTCCATCATCCAGGGCCTTGTAGGCCTGATCTTCAAGGATCACCGCATTGGACCGCGGGGCGTATGGGTCAACGATGCGGGGTGGGGCCACCGCGGCAGGGTTTTGTGGGTCACTCCAGGCATTGCGTGGCGCGATGTTGGCGGGCAGGTTGGGGAAGTACGGCTCTGACAATACGTCGGTGCGCCAAGGTGAGTCAGACGGCAGGATCAGAACGCCGTCCCGGTCGTAGGCGTCTCCTGTCAGGGAGTTCCATTCAATGGTGGAGGCATCGTAGAGCCGGGTCGGCAGCCCCAGGATCACGGCGGTCACGATTTGAGTGACTGCCGCCCGTGCAGCGGTTTCACACCAGATATAGACCGTATCCCCGTCCTGATAGGCATTGCCGATGCCCAGGTATTGATAGGTCCCGTCGACAAATCCCCGACCGTTTTCATCGACTTCGCCGTTGAGGTAGGCACGCAGGGCCGCCTTGGGTTTGTATAAACCGGTGCTCGTATCAATCAGGTTGGTCCAGTTCAGATTGACCGACCCACGGGGATGGCCTTGACGGGTAGCTTGGTTCTGGAAGCTGGCGTAGCGGTTTGCCAGGGGGCCACCTGCTTCCGAAGCCTCGCCCGCGCTGTACTGATCCAGACTGCGCCCATCCCACAGGAAAACGCCGTTGGAGGTGTTATTGATGTCCCGGGTAGGCAGGACATCAATGATGTCCTCCAATGTCGCCTGTAGCGCCGTGTTGTCAACCCGTAGATCTTTTACGTTACTGATCTGTCTGTTGATAATAGGGCTGGGCTGGTTTGCAATGGCAGCGCTGAAGTCTTGATTGGTGAAATCGCCGGCGGTCCAGTCACCATTGAGATGATTATTGCCGCCATTGAGGACGGCCAGATTGCGATGGTCGACACCCCAGTAGCGAAAGGTATACCAGCAACGCCCCTGATTCATGGCCGCATTTCCGCCGGTACCCTGTGCGCAAACAATCATGTCGTTGTTCACGTCGATACCGTAGCGCCGGATCAGTGCATCAATGCTGGGCCCCGATAATACAATCCCGGCTATTTCAGACACGCCATTTGTGCGTGGTTCCCGCCAGCCGGTTTCCAGATAGGTGAATACGTTTTGATTATCTGGTTTTATGAATTCAAAGCCGCTGGGGCCACGTGTCGCCTGAATGATGATGAGTTTTCCGGTTATCCCGTCAGGTCTGTTTTCCTCCCAGTTATCGATCCAGCTTTTCAGCGTTCTGCCAGTGATCAGGCCACTGTGGTTGTCATCATATTCCTCAGCCGACTTTTGGGCGATGTCAGCTGGGGAATTAATTCGAAATCCGGTTGAATCATCGATTGATTCCTTGGAACGTTCATCACCACAAGCGGAGAGTGAAATTGCCAGAGTGATGCAGATAAGAATAAGGAAAACGCCCGGCGGTAACTGGTTTTTAAGATTTTTCATGACCACTTGAATTTCCTGTCAGAAAGGCTGTTGTCGGATCGGATAGCAGAATTTTTCCCATGTTGTTGATTTGTCTAATAGCATGAGTCATGCCAGGTTTTTTTGTTTTTAAATTCAATGCATTAACCGTGTGCGGTATCTGCTGCTTCTTCGATATGCTGATCCGGTGTTTCTGGGGCAGCAGGAGTGCTTGCTGGGGAACATCTGCAACGCCATGCCGACCGGTGGGGGAGCCATTCAATGAGATATGAAATGAGTCGACAAAAAACTCATGATGCTTCGAGTTTTTATGTTGGAAAGCGTCGACCGATACGGCTCGGTACAGGCCTGTATATCGTCAGGTAGTTGGGTGGGGTGAGGCTACTGCTGGTACGTGACCGGCCTACAAGGCCGGGGGGGGGGCGGCAAGGACTAAGTGCTTTTTGTAGGAGGTGATGCCGGGATCGAGTCAAGCAAGGATGAGGATGATCTGGGCCAGCAGGATCTTGGCAATGGTGGCCATGGGAAAGACGGTGGCATAGCCGATATGGGGCAGATCGTTACCTGCCTGCTCTACCGCGTAACCCAGGGCTGCAGGCTGGGTATGCTGTCCGGAGACCACCCCCAGCATGACGTTCATGGGCAGTTTCAGCAGTTGATACCCTACCGCCAACGTGGTGGCCGCCAGCGAGAAGGTGAGCAGGCCACCCATCAGGATGAGGTCCAGACCCTCGCCGGCTTGCAGCGTGGATGCGAAGGCATGACCGGAATTGGTGCCCACGGTCGCCAGGAACAGCAGCAGACCGAATTGGCGCAGGGTGAGGTTGGCGGAATAGGGCAGGGTCCAGACCACTGACCCCGTATGACCGATGGCCCCCAGCAGCAGCCCCATCAGCAGGGGGCCACCGGCAAATCCCAGTTGCAGGGTCAGCCCGCCGGGCAGGGGCAGGGGTATCAGACCCAGCAGCAGTCCCAGACCCAGGCCAATGGCCAGGATCGGGATATTGATTTCCGACAGGGCCTGGTAGGAGTCCCCGAAGAATCGGGTGACCTTGTCCATGTCATCGCGCCGGGACACCACCCGCACCCGGTCCCCCAGTTCCAGTCGCAGATCCGCGGTCGGCAAAAAATCCATGTCCCCCCGACGCACCCGGGTCACGACGGCGCCCAGGCGCTGGGGCAGGGCCAGTTCTCCCAGGGTGCGGCCGGCCACCTGGGGATTGCTGACAAACATGCGTCGAAAATCCAGGCGGGAATGGTCGAAGATGAGGTCTGTATTCACCACGTCACCCAGTCGGGCGGCGGTGCTTTCCAGGTCGTTCCGGGCCCCCACCAGGCTGATCTCATCACCCGGTTCGAGCACGGTGTCCGGCTGGATCAGTTCCACCACGTCACCACGCCGGTAACGACCAAAGATGACATGCCAGCGTTCTTGTTCCCGCCATGCCTGGATGGGCATGCGAGTGACTTCATGGCAGGTGATGCGCACGGTAATGTGGGTCAGATGCTCACCGGTGGCACCATAGTCGCGCAGCCCTGCCGCCTCCCGCGCATAGTCGATGCGCCAGAGACGTTGCAGCACGATGATGGCCAGGATGATACCCAGGACGCCGCCCGGATAGGCCAGGGAATAGGCGATCACGGGGGCCGATAGGCTGGCCTCGTTGGCGCTGTCCCTTAGGGTTTCCAACACACCGGCCAGGGCGGGTGTATTGGTCGTGGCACCGGCAAAGAGTCCGGCGCTGGTGGGACCGTCCAGGGGCAGGGCCCAGGCCAGCAGCAATGTCACACCGGCCCCGGCCAGCAGTGACAGCAGCACCAGTCCGTTGGCCCGCAGCCCCCGGCTGTCGAAGGCCCGAACAAAGGCACGGCCACTGGCCAGGCCCACCAGATAGACGAATAGGGCCAAGCCCAGTTGCAGGACGAATTCCGGCAACCGCAGGGCTGGGTCCAGGGCGCCGAAGCCTAGTCCGGCAAACAGCACGGCGGCCATCCCGATGCGGGTGCCCAGCAGTCGGATGCTGCCCAGCAGCATCCCCGTGGCGGCCACGGCAAAGAGCAACAGCAGTGGATTGTCGGCGAGGATCTCGATCATGGCGCGGTCCGGTGCTCGTGGACTACAGACTCATCGCATTGTGTACGTCGATACTGTTGCGTCGGATCGGTGCATCAATGCTGGTTCCTGATAATACAATTCCGGCTATTTAAGTCATGCCATTTTTCATTGTAATCAGGCATGGGATGAGTCGACAAGAAATTCATGATACTTCTGGTCTTGATGTCGGAAAGCGTGCTTGTTTTGAATAAGGTATGCAGAAAATCGGAAAAAGGATGTACTTTGGATTTGCTATAGTGGCATTTTTTATTGGGGGTCAAAGTGTCTTTGCTTGCGTTACCCAATGTCTTGGAGATTACCCGGGAGCGAGCCACCGCACTGGTGTTCGAGGATCAGAAATCCCAGGCTCTGCTGGAGCGAATTGAGCGGCTTGCGCCCAGCGATGTCGGTGTCCTCATCATGGGCGAGACGGGTACGGGCAAAGAGCTTGTCGCGCGCCATATCCACGATAAGAGCCACCGCCGGCCGGGTCCCTTCGTCGCTGTGAATTGTGGCGCCCTCATGGAGAGCCTTTTTGAAAGCGAATTGTTCGGGTACGAAAAGGGGGCTTTTACAGGAGCTCAGAGTGCACGCAAGGGATGGTTTGAAGCCGCCGATGGCGGCACTCTCTTTCTTGATGAGATCGGCGATCTGCCTTTTTCAATGCAAGTCAAATTATTGCGTGTGCTACAGGAACGAGAAGTGGTGCGTCTGGGGGCGCGTGCCGCTATTCCCGTCAATGTACGTGTGCTGGCGGCAACGAATGTTAATCTCGCTGACGCCGTGAAGGCGGGTCATTTTCGTGAAGATCTTTTTTACAGGTTGCATGTTGCCACGGTATATCTTCCACCGTTGCGGCAGCGCGCTGGAGATATTATTCCTCTGGCCCGGTATTTTGTTGAGAAATATTGCCTTCGCCTTGGATATCCTTCAATCAGTATCAGTGCCTGTGGTGAAGAAAAGCTGATGTCTCATTCATGGCCCGGGAATGCAAGGGAGCTTGAGAATGCAATTCACTATGCACTTATCATATGCCGTGATAACCAGGTAAGGGCGAAGGATTTGCAGCTTCTTTCGTTGACATTATCGAGTGATTATGAGCCTGTCTCAGCGAATATTGATTCACCGGTCGAGGCTCTTGAAAGGGCTTTTGAAAGTTTGTTTGATGGTGCGCCACCAGAACTATATGCCTTGGTGGAAGATACATTAATACGCACGGCATACCGTTTTTGTCATGAGAACCAGGTGCAGTCAGCACGCCTGTTGGGTATTAGCCGTAATGTGATGCGAGCACGGCTTCTCAGAATTGGAGAAATCAAGAATCACAGGGCTGTTGAACGATGATGCATGATAATATGATGACAGTAAGAAGTGTTTTGCTGAAGACCCGTACCCTTGCCATTGTAGGTCTATCCGACGATTGGTACCGACCTTCTTACTTCGCTGCCAAATATATGCAGGAGCATGGCTACCGGGTGATACCGGTCAATCCCAGGTATGAGCGGGTACTTGGTGAAAAATGCTACCCAACGCTCAGTGCCATTCCTGAAACGGTGGATCTGGTGGATGTTTTCCGCAAGCCCAGCGAAGCTCCGGGCATTGCCAGAGAGGCCGTGGCCATCGGTGCCAAGGTGCTGTGGCTGCAGATCGGCGTCATCAACGATGAGGCCCGGACGATTGCCGAGACCGCCGGGCTGACTGTGATCATGGATCGCTGTGTAAAGATCGAGCATGCACGGTTGTTTGGTGGCCTCAACTGGTTCGGCGTCAATACTCACGTGATTTCTTCCCGCCGCCTGCTTCGTTTTTCTCCACCGAAAGCATGACCATGACCAAACACGAATACGGATTTGATACGCTTTGTCTGCATGCCGGACAGGTCCCCGATGCCGCTACGGGAAGTCGTGCAGTACCTGTCTATCAGACGACCTCCTACGTCTTTGACAGTCCGGAGCACGCAGCCAGTCTGTTCAACCTGCAGACCTTCGGCAACGTTTATTCACGTCTTTCCAACCCGACGGTTGCAGTGCTGGAAGAACGCATCGCCGCCCTGGAGAATGGTCGAGCTGCAGTGGCGACCGGCTCCGGCATGGCCGCGCAGATGATTGCCCTGCTGAATATCTGTGAAGCCGGTGACGAGATTGTTGCCTCCCGAACGCTGTATGGCGGTACCCATACCCAGCTTGACATCAGCTTCAGGAAGCTGGGCATCAAGACCCTGTTCGTCGATCCGGACGACCCGGAAAATTTTGCCCGTGCCATCAATCCCAGGACGAAGGTGGTTTATGCTGAAATACTGGGAAATCCGTCGCTTAACGTGCTGGATATCGAGGCTGTATCCCGGATTGCAAACCAGGCAGGTTTGCCGCTGTTTATTGACAGTACTTTTGCCAGCCCCTACCTTTGCCAGCCCTTCAGATGGGGGGCAACACTCAGTCTGCATTCCGCCACCAAGTTCATTGGAGGCCATGGCACCAGCATGGGAGGCATCATCGTTGAATCCGGGAATTTCCCCTGGGACAACGGACACTTTCCTTGCATGACCGATCCGTCACCCGGATATCATGGTGTGCGCTTCTACGAGACTTTTGGCGATTTCGGTTTCACGATGAAATGCCGTATGGAGGGGCTGCGTACCTTCGGGCCGGCGCTCTCCCCGTTTAACGCTTTCCTGTTGCTGCAGGGGGTGGAAACCTTGCCTTTGCGCATGGAGCGCCATTGCAGTAACGCCTTGGCCGTCGCCCGTTTTCTGCAGGGGCATCCCAAAGTATCGTGGGTCAATTACCCGGGCCTGGACGACAGCCGCTATCGTGACCTTGCCCGTAAGTACCTGCCAAAGGGGGCGGGCGCGGTGCTTACCTTCGGTATCCGGGGTGGCGCTGCAGCCGGGCAGAAATTTATCGACAATGTCGAGTTTCTCTCTCACCTGGCAAATATCGGTGATGCTAAAACACTGGTCATCCACCCAGCTTCGACCACCCATCGTCAATTGTCCGAGGAACAGCAAATCGCCGCCGGAGTGCCCCCGGATCTGATCCGCGTATCGGTCGGCCTGGAAACTATTGACGATATACTTTGGGATATCGATCAGGCGCTCAGCAGAGTCGGTTAGATTTTTTTGTCCGCGGTTGTTTCAATATGACACCACGGTACGGATAACCGATCACTAGACAGCGTGGCCCAAGAGATGGGCCACGCACGCTCTGTGCAGTGACCGGACTATCAGGTCAAGGCGTCGGCCCAGATGTTCCTGGCCCAGGCCAGCGCCAGCTTGGCTTCCATGGCATTGCGGCCATGGGACAGGCCACCGGCGCCTTGGACCGGTAGCAGGGTACGCTGGTCTGCATCATAGCGATGTACTGAAGCCACATGGACCGCTTCGTCAGGAGAGACAAAGCTGTAACAGGTATTGGCAATGATCGGTGTGGGGATTCGCTCAAGACCTCGGAAATGAGCGATGACGGCATCCGCGGCCACCTTGGCGTGATTGTTGGCCATGAACCCAGACTTGGGCATGCCGGGAGCAGCGACGATGGCATCTCCAATGACGTGTACCCCGGGTATCCGGGTGGACTCGAACCCTTGGTATTCCACACCGCACCAGCGATCGTTGGCGGTGATCAGAGGGGTGGCGATGTGCCCGGCCCGTTGTGGTGGAATGATATTGAACAGGTCCGCCCGAATGCGCTCGAACTCGGTGTGGGCGGTGTTGGTGCGAATATCGAAGTCGACTACTTCGTGGTTCGGCCAATACTCGATAATCCCCGGATACAGATTCTGCCAGGCCTCCAGGAAGAGTCCCTTTTTGGAGGTGATGTCGGGATTCCCATCCAGAATGAGGATTTTGCTCCTGGGTTTTTCCTGTTTGAAGTAATGGGCGATGAGGCTGGCCCGCTCGTAGGGGCCGGGAGGGCAACGATAGGGCGCAGTGGGTATGCTGATGACAAAGGTGGCCCCATCCGGTAGCGCTGCCAGTTGCCGGCGCAGGGCGACTGTCTGGGGACCGGCACGCCAGGCGTGCAAGACCCGCTCCTGTGCGGCGGTGGAATTCAGGCCCGGGATACGGTCGTACAGAAAGTCGATACCTGGAGAGACGATCAGGCGATCCCAGGGCAGGGGATCGCCGTTGGCCAGCAGGACCAACCGCCGGTCGGGATCAATGGCCGTGGCGGTATCGCGCACCAGGCGTATCCCCAGCTTTTCCAGTCCGTCGTAGGGGTGGGTGATGTCTTCAATCTGTTTCTCCCCCGCCAGAACCAGGTTGCTGATGGGGCACGAGACGAAATTGGGATTGCGTTCCACCAGGGTGACTTCCAGGGCGGGCTCCCATTTCTTCAGATATTTGGCGGCGGTGGCGCCACCAAAACCACCTCCCACCACCACGACCCGTCCCAACGGGGCGCGATTGCGTGAGGTGGCGCAAGCAGGTGCCAGGGCGGTGGCTGCGATGCCTGCGGAAGCTTTTAGAAAATTACGACGATTGATTGACATGCCCATTCATCCCCCTTAGCGTCTGGGCTGTGCTGCGAACCAGTTGGCCAATGCCCTCAGTTCTGCGTCTGAGTAGCCCTTGGCGTGCTGGTGCATGACGGTGGCCGGACGTTCCCCGGTCTTGAATTCGATCAGCAGTTGGTAGAGATCCTCCCCATCGCGTCCCGCCAATGCGGTACTGCCCGCAATGGCACGGCCATCGGTGCCGTGGCAGGCGGCGCAGGAAGCCGCCCAGGACCGTACACTGCGTTCATCCAGGCCTGCTGCCTGGCCAAGGGCGGCCGTGCCCCCCAGGAGGATGGCGCACAAGGCGCCGACCCCCAGTCTTCGTATGTTCATGTGATTTCTCCCCCGATGCTTGGGCTGTTAAAAAACGGATGTCGGGCCGGGTGCCACCACGGGGTGGCCGGTTATTCAGTGATTCAATCCCTGATGGAGGACCGGCTGACGCCCGTTGGCCAGACGTCGGACGGCATTGATCAGGATGTCGACTTCCTCGTGGGTGTTGTAGAAGGCCAGCGAGGGTCTGACCGTGGCCTCCAGCCCAAAACGGCGCAGGATGGGCTGGGCGCAATGATGCCCGGCCCGTACCGCGATGCCCTCTCGGTCCAGGGCCGCTCCGACGTCTTCCGTGCGCCACCCCTCCAGCACGAAGGAGACCACGCTGGTCTTCTGCGCGGCGGTCCCCACCAGGCGCAGCCCGGGGATAGCTTCCAGCCCTTCGCTGGCATGAACCAACAGTTCATGTTCATACTGCGCCACCCGTTCGAGTCCGATGCCCTCCAGATATTTGATGGCGGCGGCCAGAGCCACGGCGTCGGCAATGTTGCCGGTACCGGCCTCAAACCGGTTGGGTGGGGCCTGGAAGCTGGACTGCTCGAAGGTCACGTCGGTGATCATGTTGCCGCCGCCCTGCCAGGGTGGCATCCGCTCCAGCAGGTCCGACTTGCCATACAGGACACCAATACCGGTGGGGCCGAAGACCTTGTGGCCGGAAAAGACATAAAAGTCTGCGTCCAGTGACTGTACATTCACCCGCAGATGGGACACCGCCTGGGCGCCGTCCACCA
>NZ_JAJNQM010000101.1:0-9925 GCF_022227785.1 Ectothiorhodospira lacustris
GGGCATGAAACAGTGTCAGGCCAATCCCTGGGACGAGTTCGCCGCCATGCACAACAAGGGCGAGAAGGTCTCCGGTGTGATCAAGTCCATCACCGACTTCGGCATCTTCGTGGGCCTGGAAGGTGGTATCGACGGTCTGGTTCATCTCTCCGACCTGTCCTGGAACATGCCCGGCGAAGAAGCCGTGCGCAACTTCCGCAAGGGTGAAGAGATTGAGGCCGTGGTGCTGTCCGTGGATCCCGAGCGTGAGCGTATCTCCCTGGGCCTGAAGCAGATGGACAAGGATCCCTTCTCCAACTTCGTGGCCGAAAACGCCAAGGGCTGCATCATTAAGGGCGTTGTGAAGGAAGTAGACGCCAAGGCTGCCGTGGTGGATCTGGGTGACGGTGTTGACGGCATCCTGCGTGCCTCCGAACTGTCTCGTGACCGCGTCGAAGATGCCCGCTCCGTGCTGACCGTCGGCGAGACCGTGGAAGCCAAGTTCGTGGGCGTGGATCGCAAGAACCGCACCGTGACCCTGTCGATCAAGGCCAAGGAAAGCGACGAAGAAGCCGAAGTGATGCAGGACTACAGCGGCTCCTCCGCAGCCACCACATCGCTGGGTGCGCTGTTGAAGGAACAGCTGGCCGGCAGCGGCGATTCCGAGAAGAAGTAAGGCTCGCGCCATCATCCCCGGATGCAATCCATCCGGGGATCTTTGCGTGCAGAGAGTCATGGTCGTGTAACATGCAAAGGGCAGGACGATGACGAAATCGGAACTCATCGATATACTGGCTCGCAAGCAGAGCCATCTTGCGTACAAAGATGTTGAGTTATCGGTCAAGACCATACTCGAACAGATGAGCCAGGCACTGGCCACCGGAGACCGGATCGAGATTCGCGGTTTCGGCAGTTTCTCGCTGCACTTCCGGCCGCCTCGGGTAGGGCGTAACCCCAAAACGGGTGAGACCGTGTCTCTGCCGGGGAAATACGTGCCTCACTTCAAGCCTGGCAAGGAATTGCGGGAGCGGGTCAATGAGCCGGAAAAGGCCGGGATCCGCTGACGTGGCAACACACTAATGTCCACAATCGGGAAAGCAGCCCATGAGTCGAGTCATTCTTCCGTTGGTTCTCATCCTGGCCGTTGTTCTGGGGGCCAGTTTTACGATTCTTAATGCCGGGGAGGTGGATGTACACCTGTACCTGGAAAGTTTCCAGGTGCCGCTGTCCATCGTAGTCTTCGTCAGCATGCTGCTGGGGGCCATACTCGGGGGTTTGGCCTGCAGTGGTCTGGTGATGCGCCGCGGTCGTGATGCGCGCTTGCTGCGCAAGCGCTGCAAGCGCGCCGATGATGAAATCGCCAGACTGCGTGCACTGCCCAGCAACAGCAAGGTGTAATTTTCATGATGGAACTCCTGTGGCTGCTGCTGCCGGTAGCGGCAGCCTCGGGATGGTTGGCGGCCCGTCGTACGGCTCGGCAAGACTCCGAGCCCGAGCGGGCCGTTGCCTTTTCCAGCCATTACATCAAGGGCCTCAACTACCTGTTGACTGAACAGTCGGATCGCGCCCTGGAAGTGTTCATCGACATGGTGGATGTCGATCCGGAGACGGTGGAGACCCACCTGATCCTGGGTAGCCTGTTCCGCCGCCGAGGGGAAGTGGACCGGGCCATCCGCATCCATCAGAACCTGGTGGAGCGTGAGAACCTGGACCCGGCACAGCGTGCCAATGCCCTGATGGAACTGGGACGCGATTACATGAAGGCCGGTCTGCTGGACCAGGCCGAATCCCTGTTCAAGGAACTTATCCAACTGGGTTTTCTCCAGGCGGAGGCCTACCAACGCCTGCGTGCCCTGTATGAGCGGGAGCGGGACTGGGCCAACGCCATTTCGGCCAGTGAGCAGTTGTGTGAATTTTCCACCGATCCGCAGAACCGTCACATCGCTCAGTACCATTGTGAACTGGGCGAGACGGCGCGATCCAAGGGCGACGCCCCTGATGCGGGTCGGCACGCCCGCAAGGCTTTGAGCTTTGATCGGGATTGCGCCCGCGCCGGCATCCTCATGGGCGATCTGGCCCTGGATGATGCCAATCCGCGACTGGCGGTGGAGCACTACGGTCGTGTGATGCGTCGCGATGCCGGATTCACCTCCCTGGTGCTCCCGCGTATTCGGGACGCCTTCATCCGGCTGGAGGATGCCGAAGGTCTGGAATCCCTGCTGACGGAACTGCGCGACCAGCATCCGTCGGAGGCCACGTCCCTGGCGCTGGCCCAGGCCCTGGAAGCACGGGGACGTCTGGATAGTCTGGACACGCTGCTGCGGGAAGAAATGGCCCGGGATTCGGTACCCTTGAAACTCTTGCCGGTCTATCTTCGCCTCAAGGCACAGCGTAATGGCACTGCGGCTGATGCCTTGCCGGTGGCGATCCAGGTGCTGGATCGATATCTGGAAGGGCATGTCCGCAACACCTGTACCCAATGCGGATTTCAGTCCCGTACCCATTTCTGGCATTGTCCCAGCTGCCAGGGCTGGGCCACCATCCGCCCCATCGACAGTGTGATCGAACAGCGTCCGGAAACCTGTCTGACGCCCTCTTGAGCTGGGTGGCGCACTGTCCTGTTTTCCGTTTTTCATCACGAGGTTTGTCTAGATCATGTCCCAGATTTCCTCCGGCCCGCGGGTCATCGTGGCCCTGGACTATCCCGATGCCGATGCCGCACTGGCCGTGGCGTCCCGGCTTAACCCGTCACAGTGTCGGCTGAAAGTCGGTTTTGAGCTGTTTGTCAGTGCCGGTCCGGCCCTGATCGAGCGTCTGCATGCCCTGGATTTCCAGGTGTTCCTGGACCTCAAGTTCCATGACATCCCCAATACCGTGGCCGGTGCCTGCCGTGCCGCTGCACGCCTGGGGGTCTGGATGGTCAACGTGCATGCCGCGGGTGGTCGGCCCATGATGGCGGCGGCGCGGGAAGCACTGGAATCCGTGGTGACCACAGGGCAGCGTCCGCTGCTGATCGCGGTGACGGTGCTGACCTCCATGGATGAGGCCGATCTGGCCGGTTGTGGCGTGAACCGCACGGTGCCGGAGCAGGCCCATTATCTTGCGGCCCTGACCCACGCGGCCGGACTGGATGGGGTGGTCTGCTCCGCCCATGAAGCCGGTGCACTCAAGTCGGCCTTTGGTGAGCCATTCCTGCGCGTGACGCCGGGGATCCGTCCGGCGGATGCGGCACTGGGCGATCAGAAGCGGGTGATGACCCCGGGAGAAGCCATTTGTCTGGGGTCCAGCCATCTGGTGATCGGTCGTCCCGTGACCCAGGCTCACGACCCTGCTGCCGTGCTGACGGCGATCAATCAGGAGATCGCCGCCGCGGCTTGAACCCGAGGGGGAATTGGGCGATAGTGTCGTCGCGGGTACAACGGATTGCAGGAACACACGACCCGCTTTGAACCATGGAACGCCAAGGAAATCCTCAAGGAGGCAACGGTATGAAACGTCTGACGTCCCTGATCGTCCTTTTCTCCCTGCTGTTCACCGCCACCGGCGCTTGGTCCGCCGGACCGGTGAACGTCAACGAGGCGGATGCCCAATCCCTGTCCCGCACCCTGACCGGCGTGGGACTGACTCGGGCCGAGGCCATCGTCGCTCATCGAGAGCAGCATGGCCCTTTCACCTCCGTCCATCAGCTGATGCAGGTGCCGGGTATCGGCCCGCGTACCGTGGAGCAGAACCTGGACCGGATCGAGTTGGGTAGCCACGCGCAACAGGATTGATCCTGCCCGCAGCGCCGGGATCATCCGCGCATCTGCCGGGAAGCACAGAGAAGGGGCGGCCATTACCGCCCCTTCTCTGTTTTGTGTCATCTCATCCACCTATACTGAGTAATTCCGGAACTGAATCCATACAACTCGACCAACGAAGACGTGCTTATGCAAAAAAAGATAAGGAAGGCAGTTTTTCCCGTGGCCGGGATGGGCACTCGCTTCCTGCCCGCCACCAAGGCCAATCCCAAGGAAATGTTGCCCGTGGTGGACAAGCCCTTGATCCAGTATGCCGCTGAAGAGGCGGTGGAGGCGGGCATCGATGTACTGGTATTCGTCACTGGACGCAACAAGCGCTCCATCCCCGATCACTTCGACAAGGCCTACGAGCTGGAGAAGGAACTGGAAGAGCGTGGCAAGGAGAAGATGCTGGAGGTCGTGCGCAACATCCTGCCTGCCGGCGTGACCTGCGTCTATATCCGCCAGGCGGAGGCCCTGGGCCTGGGGCATGCGGTGGGCTGCGCCCGGCCGGTGGTAGGGGATGAGCCCTTTGCCGTCATCCTGGCCGACGACCTCATCGACGGCGCGGGGCAGGGGGCATTGAAGCAGATGGTGGAAGTCTACGAACAGCATGGTTGCAGTGTCCTGGGCGTGGAAGAAGTCCCGCCCAGTGAGACGCAGAAATACGGCGTGGTCACGCCTGAGCCGTTGTCTGAACGTCTGTGGAATGTCAAAGGTATCGTGGAAAAGCCTGCCCCTGAAGTGGCGCCTTCCAACATGGCCGTCGTAGGGCGCTACATCCTGACCCCCCGTATCTTCGATCTGCTGGAAACCACCCAGAGAGGGGCCGGCGGCGAGATCCAGCTGACCGATGCCATCTCGGATCTGCTGGCCGAGCAACAGGTACTGGCCCATCGGTTCAACGGCACCCGCTATGACTGCGGCAGCAAGCTGGGCTACCTGCAGGCAACGGTGGAATACGCACTGAAACATCCTGATCTCAAGGATGACTTCCGGGAGTATCTGCTGGGGACTGTCTGTAGTCGGGGAATCTGAATTCAGGAATCAGGCCACACGCCGGTCGATGTCCTTCAGGAAACACTGAACAAGTCCGCTGCCCTCACTCCCGCTCCGCTGCCGTCACTCCCGCGGAAGCGGGAGTCCGGAATTTTCGGTAGTCTGTGGCCGAATTCCCGCTTCTGCGGGAACGACTTGTTCAGAACATCCTTATCCGTGAATTATCAAGCCATGAGGGCGGTACGGCGTGCCGCCCTCACAAAGCATCGGTCGGGAAGTGAGCTGGTTCAGATTTTTGCAACGATCCACCCGGTCCAGGGAAAACACCGTCTCCCTGGGTCGACGGGATGATGAGCGTTACGAGCGCTGGTCCAGGGCCGTCAAGCGTACGCGTGTCTCCCGCAACCTGCTGAACATTGCGTGGACGGCAGGCCCGGTGACCGTGCTGGGTCTTTCCGGCGGTTACTACATCGGCTATGGCCGCCCCCCTTCCATCGAGTTGGTGACCTATTTCGTCAGCTTCACCGTGCTGTCCGGCCTGATCGGTCTGATTGCCAAGATCGTCTATGACAGCGTTCACGGTTCCGCCAAGGAACAGGCACAGGCCGATGTCATGGAGGCCGTCGACAAGCTGGGGGATCTGATCCTGGCAGTCCGGGACCTGGCCATGGAGGGGCTGGATCCTGAAGTCCGCCGCCGCGAGGCCGCCGTGCAGTTGCTGCAGCGGGTGGATCTTTCGCCCGAAGGGGTGGCCTTTGCCTGCGAAGAGCTCACCGGCAGTCAGCCGCTGGGACGCTGGCTGGCCCAGATCGATACGTTTCGTCGGGCAGGCCTGTATTCCCGTATCCGCGACATCCATCAGGAAAGGGGCGAGGCCTTTGAGAGTATCGTCACCGATCTCAGGCAGATTGCCCCTGTCGCCGCGGGTATCCTGAGAGAACGCTATCTGGGCAGCGCCCCCAAGCTGCAACAGGGTGTGCCTCGGGATGAATTCTTTCTGGAAAGGGTCATGGCTGCCATCGAGCAGGACAATCCCCTGCTGATGACCACCGCCGATGTGGAAGCCATGCTGGTGCTGGCGTTCGAGCTGATCAACGGGCGCGAGATTCCCATGCTGATGTTCAGCTATACCGGCAAATGGCGCCTGGCGGGGGCACTGGATCAGATGGAAGCGGCCCGCAGTCGTTACCGTATTGCCCAAGCAGCCGCCAGCAATCGAATTCGTGCCCTGGCTTCCTGGTTGGTGGAGGTGGACCTGCTGGCCTACGAGGAAGTACCCGAGGGGTTGTCGTCCCATCTGCTGGTGGAGCGGGTGGTTCAGGCACTGGATGAGCTGACCACGCTGGTGGATGATCTGAGCAGGGTCCTGCTGGAGAACCACCTGGAACCCCGGGGTGATCTACGACGCCTGGCGGAAAATCTGGCCACGGCACTGCGCCTGTACCGGACCGCCTATGAGGCGTTTCAGGAGGTGGGGCGTGTCCACGCGGAATTGCTCAGGGCGTCGGAGTCCTGGGAGACACTCACTTCCCGTGACCTGGATGATTCGGAACAGCTTCGCGTAGGGCCGGGTCGTCGCGGGCTTCGTATTGTGGAGAGGGTGGTCAGTCTGGATGAGGACGCTCGCGAGGCGGTCTGCCAGCATCTGGTGAGTTATCTTCACGGCGAGCATCTGGAAAAACGGGGTCGGCGTTTCTTTACCCGTCGGGATGGCCGGCGGCGGCTCCTCACCCTGGATGGTGCCAGGCAGTTGGCGGTTGAGGTGGCCCTGGCTCTGGAGCCGCACATCGGTCTGTCTCGTCCCGAGATACAGCGGGGTGTGGGCGCGACCCAGGCCAGCTACCTGGGCAGTTTGGAACCCGGCATGAGTGCCCAGGAAAAACGCGTCCTGGGCGAGGCCATGGCCCTGGAGGTGGAACAGGACATGAGTCGGGCCGCGGAGCGTCTGGCCTTGGCACTGGTGAAACACTACCGGGTGAGGTTGACGGATGCGGCCCGGGAGTTTCTCATCGAGACCTACGGCGCCCGCCCCCAGGTACTGAGCATGATCTCCCAGAGCCACCTGGATGAGATGCCCCGGATCAGTCTGTTGAGCCTGCGTCCGCCGGTGGTATCCAGTCCGCGACGGGACTGGTATCGCGGTCTGGTAAGGGCGCGCAGAGTGTTGCCGGACTGATCTTGAGACCTTGGGCTGTTCTGAATGCATCTTTCCCGCGAAAGCGGGAACCCGGTCGCGGGGTGAAAATCCTGGACTCCCGCTTTCGCGGGAGTGACGGAGAGGGGCTTTCCAGAAATTCATCACTTTTCAGGGGATGAAAAAAGCCATCGTTCCACCAGCCTGAACAGCGCCAGCGCGAAGAGGATCAGGCCCAGCACGATGACCTCCGTCTCGATCACCCGGGATACCATCCAGAAATGCAGGACACCGCCTGCCGCCGAGAGGTAGACCAGACGATGCAGCCACTGCCAGCGTACCCGACCCAGTCGTTGCTGGGCCTTTTTCATTGAGGTCAGTGCCAGCGGAACCAACATCAACCAGGCGAACAGGCCCACCTGCAGGTGCTGCAGCTCCAGGATCTCGGCGATCATGAACGCCCATTCTCCGGCCTGAACCATCACCATCCAGACCAGGGCGTGCAGCAGCAGGTAGGCAAAGGCCCATAGCCCCATGGCCCGGCGTACCGTCATGAAGCCCGGCCAACCTGTCAGCCGGAAGGCCGGTCCCAATGCCAGGGTTGCCAGCAGCAGATACAGTCCCCAGCGTCCCAGCTCGTGCAACAGTCGCTCGTCCGGCACCACGCCCAGCATCCCTGTCTGCCAGGCGATGCCAAGCCATGACAGGGGCAGGGCGGCGCCGATGAACATGGTCAGCCTGAATCCGTGAATGAGCCGTGGTGAGGTGAATCGCATCAGAAATGGCGCCGCAGATCCATGCCGGCGTAGAGATCTGCCACCAGCTCCCCGTAGCCGTTGAAGATTTCGGTGCGTCTCCGGCCGCCTTCACCGATGCGCCGTTCCGTGGCCTGACGCCAGCGGGGATGGCTGACCTGCGGGTTCACGTTGGCATAAAAGCCGTACTCGGCTGGCTGCTGGGCTTCCCAGGAGCCGATCGGCTGTTCTTCCTGCAGGTGAATGCTGACGATGGATTTAATGCTCTTGAAGCCGTATTTCCAGGGGACCACCAGCCGCAGCGGGGCTCCGTTCTGATTGGGCAATACCTCCCCGTACATCCCCACGGCCAGCAAGGTCAGCGGGTGCATGGCTTCATCGATGCGCAGACCTTCACGGTAGGGCCAGTCCAGGATGCGACTGCGCTGACCCGGCATCTGCTCGGGGTCGTGAAGGGTTTCAAACACCACATACCCGGCACGGGAGGTGGGTTCAAATCGTCTGAGCAGATCACCCAGGGGAAAACCGAGCCAGGGGATTACCATGGACCAACCCTCCACGCAGCGAAGACGATAGATCCTTTCTTCCAGGCCATGGGGTGCGAGGATATCCTCCAGGGTGTAGTGGCCGGGTCTATCGACTTCACCGCTGATCTCCACGGACCAGGGGCTGGTGCGAAGCCGGTGGGCATGTCGCTTCGGGTCTTCCTTGCCGGTGCCGAATTCGAAGAAATTATTGTACCCGGCGGCCATGGCCTGGTCAGTCAACGGCTCATCCGTGGAGAAAGGGCTTTGAACGGCATCGGCCGTCCCCGCTTGCCAGGCTGGAGCGGCCGACAGGCCCGGTGCCGCCGCCGCCAGCAGCAGACCACCGGCCTGCTGCAGGAAATGTCGGCGCCGGACACGGACTCCCTTCGGCGTGATCTCGGAAGCCGGAGGGATCGGGTATCTCAAGCGAACCATTTTGAACTCTCTTGCCCCGGGTTCAGGCGTCTTTTTTGATGCGGCTCATGGCTTTGATGCATGCCGGGCGGTTTTGGTTGCAGTGCAGGTCAAAGCGGTCTAACTCTAGACTTATTCTAATTCATCGAAATCGACGCGAGTGAACAGGAGAAAATTGATGAAGCGTATTGCTCAATCCATCCGCAGGGCACTGCCCGTCGCGGTCCTGGTTTGTGTCACCGGTGCAGGCGGCGTCCAGGCTGCCGACTATGAAAGCTACAAGCGCTATTTCGAACCCTTGCCGGCTTTGCCGCCGCTGCCGTCCAATAATTCACTGACCCCGGAAAAGGTGGAACTGGGCAAGATGCTGTTTTTTGAACCGCGGATTTCCGCCAGTGGCGTGATCAGTTGCGCCACCTGCCATAATCCGGCACTGGGCTGGTCCGACCGCATCCCCAGGGCGGTGGGCCACGATGGTCAGGTCGGAGAGCGCAACACCCCTACAGTCCTCAATGCCGGTTTCCTGGAGTCCCAGTTCTGGGATGGCCGCGAGCCTGATCTGGAGGGGCAGGCCCTGGGGCCGATCCAGGCCGAGATCGAGATGGCTATGAACCTGGACGATGCCCTGGAAACGCTGGCGCAATTCGATGTGTATCAGGAACGCTTCGAGGAAGCCTTTCCCGGTGAGTCTGATCCGCTGACCGCAGAGAACGTGGCCAAGGCCCTGGCCGGCTTCCAGCGTACCCTGAACACACCGAACTCGCCCTTTGATCGTTACCTGCGGGGGGATGACAACGCCATGAGCGAGCAGCAAAAGCGCGGCATGGCGGCCTTCGTGGCCAATGGCTGCATCGCCTGTCACCGGGGGGCTAATTTCTCGGACAGTCGTTTCCACCGTTTCGAGTTGCCCGGCTCCACCGATGAAGGGCGTTTTGTGGTGACGGGGGAGGAACGTGACCGCTTTGCCTTCCGTACCCCCACATTGCGCAACGTGGCGGTGACCTACCCCTATTTCAACAACGGCAGCGTGGATAACCTCCATGACGCAGTGCAGTTGATGGGAGAACAGATGCTGGGTCGCGAGTTGGAGCAGGCCGTGGTGGATGACATCGTGGCCTTCCTCCATGCCTTGACCGGAGAGATGCCGCAGATCACGTTCCCGTCCCTGCCTTGACTTGATTCCCCTTCGCTCGGCGGAGGGGAATGCCTCAGAATTGGGCCAACAGACTGATGAAAGCCCTCGTCTCCCGAGGATTGGCCTGCCACTCGCTTTTGTCGGTACGTCCATCAAAGCCTCGTGCCAGTAGATCCTCGAACGTGAACGCAACATCCACGCCG
>NZ_JAJNQM010000102.1:0-9815 GCF_022227785.1 Ectothiorhodospira lacustris
TTTCCTGCATTCCATCCGGGAGATTGCCCACAGTCTGGGTACCCGTCTGATTGCCGAAGGCATTGAGACCGAAGCCGAGTACGAGGTGGTGCGCAGCCTGGAGATTCCCTATGGGCAGGGTTATCACTTTGCCAGACCGGCCGCGAACCCGCCGCGGGAGCTGCGTTGTCTTGTTCGGCATCGGGGCGGTGAGATGTCCCGCTTGCGTCACCGGGGAGAGACGGTGGCTGTGCTGGCCCAGACCAATCCGACCACTTCCCCCGAACAGCCCCTGGGTACCACGGTCAGCCGCTTCCAGGCGGAGCCCGGCCTGCATTGTCTCCCGGTCATTCACGACGGCTGTCCCGTGGGCATCATCCGTCGCCATGACATCCTCGCGCTTTATTCACAACGGTTCAGTCGTGAACTGCACGACCGTAGTCCCATCCGTTTCTTCATGAAACGGGACCCGCTGCTGGTTTATCAGGACCAGCCCCTGGAGCACTTGAGTGAAACCCTTACGGCTCGGGACACCATCGATGATGAGTTCATCATCATCGATGGGGATGGCCATTATGTGGGTGTCGGTCGACTGCTGGAGTTGCTGCGCCGGATCACCGCCCTGCAGGTGCGTTACGCACGCTATGCCAACCCCCTGACTCAGCTTCCCGGCAGTGTCCCCGTCAATGAGCACGTGGATCGTCTGATCGAGTTGGGGGCGCCCTTCGTGGTGGCCTATTGTGATCTGGATAACTTCAAGCCCTTCAACGACTACTACGGTTACGCCCGGGGGGATCAGGTCATCTGTGCACTGGGAGAAATATTGCGGGAGGCACAGGAGGAGACCGAGGATTTCCTGGGGCATGTGGGGGGGGATGATTTCATCCTGGTGCTTACCGGGACCGAGTGGCGCCGTCAGTGCAGGACGGTGCTGGATCGCTTTGCGGTTTCCGTCAGTGGTTTCTACGATGAACCGGAGCGGCGCATGGGGGGAATCCACACCCTGGACCGGCGGGGGGAGGAATGCTTTTTCCCCTTGCTGAGCCTGTCCATCGGAGCCGTGCAGGTGCAATCCGGCAGTTTCCGTTCCCATCTGGAGATCTCCCAGCGGGCTTCCGAAGTCAAATGCCGCGCCAAGGCGGAGGCAGGCAATGCCCTGTTCCTGGACAGACGGACCGCAAGGGACGGCACCTTGACTGGAATCTCCTCTGAGCCCACCTGCCTGCCAAGGCCGTTGCTGCAGCCATGACATCGTTATCCGCTCAGGTTCGGGATCGGGGTTATCTTCCCCTGACCCTCTCCAGTCACCCCGTCGGGTCTGCCCAGGATCTGCTGATTCACGTGGACCCCGTGACTCCCGGCCATACCAACGAGCAGGTGGCCGAATTATTCAGCCTCAAGCGACAGGTGCAGAACCTGCCGGTGGTGCATGGCGAGCGCCCCATGGGGCTGATCAACCGCAGCCTGTTCCATAACATGATGGCCAAGCCTTATTACCCGGAACTCTACAGCCGCCAGAGTTGCATCGCCTTCATGGACAAGAATCCTCTGGTAGTGGAAACGGATACACGTATCGACACCCTCATGGCGTTGGCGGTGCAGACCGGAGAGAAGGTGTTTGCGGACGGCTTCATCGTCGTGGATGGCGGTTGTTACCGCGGGGTGGGGCAGGTCTTGGACCTCATGCGTGCGATGAACGAACTCCAGGCCCGCCAGCACCGCCAGCTCGTTGACAGTATCGACTATGCCAGCACGATCCAGTCCTCCCTGCTCAAGTCTTCCCGTCAGGCCCTGAACCGGAGCTTGCCGGATCGACACTGGGTGTTATGGCAGCCCAGAGATACGGTGGGTGGGGACATCTTCCATTGCCTCACCCTGGAGGATGGTTTCCTGGTGTCCGTGTTCGACTGCACCGGTCACGGGGTCCCCGGCGCCTTTATGACACTGATCGCCGGTGCCGCCCTGGAACGGGCCATCGCCCGCCATGGCCATGATGATCCGGCGCTGCTGCTGGCCTCCATGAACCGGTACATCAAGCAGACCCTTAGCCAGCACGACATTGCCCAGCGGAGCCAGGCGTTGCCCGATAATTCCGATGACGGCCTGGAGGGCGTCATCCTGCGGGGCTATCCCAGCGCCGGATATGTCTTGCATACGGGCGCCCGGATGCCTCTGATCCATGTCCGAACGGAAGGGGAGGGGCAGGCTGAGATCATCCGTTCGGAGCGTTGTGGTGTGGGTTACATGGCGACGCCGTCGGGGCAGGTGTGGCGGAATCAGCGACTGGAGATGGCTGCCGGGCAGCGACTCTATCTGGCGAGCGACGGAGTGATCGACCAGATCGGCGGCCCCCGTCGGATCGCCTTTGGCAAGAAGCGGCTCCTTCAGTGCCTGCTGGACACCCGCACGCTGGACATGGCCGGTCAGAAGAATGCTTTCATGCAATGTTTCATTGACTATCGTGGCCGCCAGGCACCGCGGGATGATCTCACCCTGCTGGCTCTGCAGTGGCCTGATGAGTGACGGAGACGCCCATGAATCAGTATCTTTCACCCTGTCATGATCATGATGAGTGCATCATCCGCAACCAAGGGCTGGTGTTTTACTACGTGGGCTATTTTTCCCAGAATATCATCAATGCCATCGGAGACGCGGTGCGCTTGAGACTGGAATGTTCCGAGACACCGGGCAGTCTGCGTCGCAAGATCTTTTCCATCTTTATCGAAATGGCTCAGAACATCGTTCATTACTCCAGCGATCAGCTCACCCGGGGGGCCGATGAGGACCATGTGATGCGAGCCGGTTCGGTGTGCATCACCCAGGAGGAAGGGCGCTTCATGATCATTTGCAAGAATCCGGTGACTCCCGAGTGGGCGCAGCAACTGAGACAGGACCTGGAGGCCTTGCGTGTCATGTCCATGGATCAGATCAGGCAGTCTTATCGGGAGCAGTTGCGCAAGGCCGCCCCGGAGCACAGCAAGGGAGCGGGACTGGGTCTTCTCACCATCGCCCGGGATAGTAGCGGCCCCATCGAATTCGCGTTGGAGCCCGACTCCGCCGGAGACGTGATGTTTACCCTCAAGGCCACCCTCTAGGGCACGCAGGAGCTTCAACATGGATCACAGACTCTACATTCCTGCTTCCAGCAATACCCCCGAGGTGGATTTTGATTTTGCCGCCCGTCGCCTGAGTCTTCGCGGGGAGTCCTACCCCGAAAGTGCGGTGGGTTTCTATCACGAGATCCTGCTGCGTACGAAGGCGTTTCTGGCCACGCTGGAAAATGACTCGGTGCGTTTGGTCATCGAACTCAGATATTTCAACAGTTCCAGCACCAAGATGCTGTTCAATCTGGTGGATGAACTCAATGTCGCCGCGGAGGCCGGTAACCAAGTGGCTCTGGACTGGTACCACGACGCCGAGGATGACACCATGCTGGAGTTTGGCCAAGAGCTGGCGGAGGATTTTCCGGAGATTGATTTCCGGACGCTGGCCATCGAATCTCCATGAGCAACGATACTCCGAGCGGGTACGGCTCATGAAATCTCCAGACCTTTTCGATGCAGAGATACGGGTTCTGGAAAGTGCCCGTCAAGCGATGGAAAGCCGGGATGTCGAAGCCCATCGCGCCGCTCTGGACGGGCTGATTCGGGAATTTGATCGGGTCATCCGGGACATGCGACGTCTTATCAATCATGCCGATCGCACCGAGCGGGAACTGAACCGAGCGAATCGGCGCCTGACGGAGCTGACTCGCAGCCTGGCCTACCGGAACCGGCATGACGGCCTCACGGGCCTGCTCAACCGGGAAACCCTCATCGACGAGGCGGAGGCCCTGCTGGCGGTGCAGGGAATCGCCTTGATTCTCCTGGATATCGATCATTTCAAGCAGGTCAATGACCGCTATGGGCACCCGGTGGGTGACCGGATTCTGAAGGACGTGGCCGGTGCCATGCGCATCCAGGCCCCGGAGAATGGTCTGTGTGGTCGATTGGGGGGAGAAGAGTTTGCCGTGATTTTGCCTGGGCAGATCGGCGGCAAGGCACTGGGATGTGCCGGCTGTATTGCTGATGCCATTCGTGCCGTACGTCGGGAAGGTCATCCCGGACTTCGGGTGACGGCTTCCTTCGGCATCGCTTTTGCCGCAGCCGGAACCTCTTTTGACCGGCTCTACATCTGCGCCGATGATGCCCTCTACCGGGCCAAGCATAGCGGCCGGGATCGTATCGAGGTGGTGGGGGACTGCATCACCCAGAGCTGATCGATACCCTGGGGTGTCTTTGCTTCAAGTAAAGATTCATACAGGTATGGGGTTGCTTTAATTTCATGGCGTCTTCCTGGAATGAGTGGCAGGGCGAGATTGGCCAAGGAAGTGAGCCATAGTGACCATGATTCTCCTTGCGTGGTTTTGGTACACCTTCCTCCTTGAAAAAGGGGATGCGGCCCGAGCCGGCCGCATCCCCTGGGGTCTGTCCGTGATCGAGCCCGGCATCAGGGCGTGGTGAGCTCCAAGTTCAGAGCGCGGGAGATCACCCGGTGCACGGCCGAGTTATCGATGTAGCGGCCGTCGCTGAAACCGATGATGTCCCGCAGTCCTGCGTCCGTCCCGATGACCAGATCGTAGAAATGTTCGGCACCGGCACCGTGGGCGAACATCAGGGTGTTTTCGTTGGTGTGGGTGCCGTAATGCCAGCGCACGCCGGGGAGGACGCCGGCGCCGTTGTTCTGGATGGGCTGGAAGGGGATGGTGTCGGAGTCCGGCCCCATGGGCATGGCGTTGCCATGGTCGGTGAGCACGATGACCAGAGTCTCATCCCAACTGCTGTTCTGCTCCACCCACTCCACCACGGCGGTCACGGAACGGTTGAAATCCACCTGCTCCTCGATGATGCGCGCAGTATCGTTGGCATGGGCGGCCCAGTCCACGGCGCCGCCTTCGATCATCACGAAGAAGCCGTCAGGATCCTGGCTCAGGTAGTTCAGTGCACCACGGGTCATGGTTTCCAGGGAAGGAACGTTAAGGTTGAAGGCCACGCCGCTGGGGTTGGCGGCGTCGGTGCCCATGACGGCCTCGGAGCGGTTGTACTGCAGGGTGTCATAGACTCGGGGGATCCCGATCAGACGCTCGGCCGTCAAGGACAGGGTGCCAGCGGCCAGGGCCTCGAAGTCCGACTTGTCCTCAACCAGCTGCCAGGGGCGAGCACCACCGGCGGTGCTGTTGCGTAGGCCTTCCCAGGTGGTGCGGGGGATGAAGCCACCTCCGGTGCCCACCTCATTGGCATAACGGGGTTCGGATCTGGGCTGTCCGTTGGAGTCATACTCCGGGTGGCCACCACCCATGATCAGGTCCAGATGATCCCGTTGCACCATGAAGGTGGCGATCTCACCGTAATTGTTGCGACTGATGTTCTGGGCGCCGAAGGCCGCCGGGGTGGCGTGGCTGAAGGGCACGCTGCTCAGCACGCCGGTGGCCTTGCCCTGCTCACGAATTTCCTGGGTGATGAAGGTCAGGGGCTGGGCAAAGTCATCGTAGTCGATAGCATTGTTGTAGGTCTTTTGGCCGGTGGCCAGTACGGTGCCGGCGGCGGCGGAGTCGGTGTAATCCTCCTTGAGATATTCGTAACCGGCGAAGTGGTTGGGTCGTCCGCCGGTGGTGGAATTCACCGGGGTGGTGTCCCAGGCCTGCTCCGGATCGTAGGTCACCTGGGGAATGCCGGTGAAGGTGGGGGTGTTGGAAGTGTTCAGAGGCGGGGTGATCATGCCGAGCTTGACGTCGAACCGCTCATAGGGCTGTTTGCCTTTCTCCCCGTATTCCCAGTAGCTGGCCATGTCCCAGGTTCCCCAGCTGGCGCCGTCGGTGATCATGAGGATCACGTTTTTGGCCTGAGGACTCTGTTCGGCTTGATTGTTGCCGGAGTCATTGTCGTCGGAGCAGCCATGCAGCGATAACGCCGCCGTCAGCACGGCTAAGGAAAGCGCACTTTTACGGAAGTTCATACCTTGCCTCGTGATTTGGTGAAAAGATCACGAGGAATCTAAAGTGTCTATGTTTAGCGGGGATTGGCCGTGCGTGAATATTGTGTAAAAGCCGCTCGCTGCCGCCGTTTCCGGCTATTCAGAAACCGAGTCTGACTTGCCCGTAGAGGCCGCGACGGGTCCGGGCCGGCTGGAAGGTGGGGGTCAGGGAATAATATTCCGTGCGCTCGGAATCCAGCAGATTCTGGACCACCAGGGCCAGCTCTATCTTCTGCTGCGGCCGCCAGGCCAACCTTATATCCATCGTGGTATAGGCATCCAGGGGAGCAAGAAAGGGTTGATAGCGTTGATCTGCATGCCTTATCCACAGATCCAGGTCGACCTGGTGATTGAGGCTCCATGCGCTGCGCAAGGAAGCGATGTGCCTGGGGATGAAGCTGGAAAAAAGGCGCTCACCGCCTGTAAATTCACCGACGTCGTTGTAGCTGTAGGCGAGCTGAAAACGTAGTTTCTCACCGGCTCGCCAGTCGCCTGCCAACTCAATGCCCGTCACGGTGAGTTCACCGGTATTGATGAACCGGGTGGGTGCTATCAGGTACGCCTCATTTTCTCCCATCAAAAGGGCGTCGGGATCGGTCTCCGTCGTGGCTGATCTGAGATTGTCATAGCGATGCACGAAGGCAGTCAGATCCAGGTAAAGATTGGGCGAGGGATGGCCCCGGTAACCTGCCTCGAAGGCTGTCAGGCGCTCGGAGCCGTATGCATCATGGCCGCGTACTTCGCCCTGTATGGGTAGGTGCGCCAGAGATTCATCCACGGGTCGGTCGAGTCTGTATTGGCCTGGACGGGCCACGGTCAGGATGTAGTCCGCTGTGCGTTCGCCTCGGGAGGGGATACGTTTGGCGCGCGACAGGGACGTCCAGAGGCTGTGCCGGGGCGTCATGTTCCACAGCATGCGGATCGTCGGCTGGAATTCCGTGCTTGTGTAACTGTTGTGGTCCAGGCGCCCACCCAAGGTCAGGCGCAGTCCCTGATTCAGCAGGACTTCATTCTGGGCAAACAGGCTGGCGATGTAGAGGGTTTCCCGGGGCCGGTCAAAGCGGGTGGTCAGGCCGCCGGAGATGCTGTCTTCGTACCAGCGATAGCCGGCCCCCCAGGTGATGGTGTGCCGATCGGGAACATCCAGGCGCTGTTGGAACTCCAGGTCCACGATATGCTGCTGCTGGTCCGCGAGCATGACCGCTTCCAGATCGGAGTAACTCCAGGAGGCGTTGAACCTGATCTCTGACTGTTCCGAGGTCTGTCGGGTCAGGCCGGCCTGCACGTCCATGCCGGAGAAACGGTCGGTGATGGTTTCCACCCGCCGGTAAGTGGGTGGGAAGAGGGGGTCTCGGACGACACCGATACCGTCCGAGTCGACTCGAAACAGATTCCCCGCCACTATCCATCGGCCGAACGGCTCATCTCCATCCAGGCGGAAACCGGCCGAAACGTGATCCGCTTTGTCATGGTGATCATCACCGGATTCCGTCAGGGAGGCACGACCTTCACGGTTTTGCAGATAAACGCTGAAACTGCGGTCTTCTCCCCAGTGCCCCCCCTGTCTCAACAGGGCGAACGGACCGGTGTCACCCCCGTACCCGGCGCTGATCAGGGTGCCGTGAATGGCATGGGAGGAGCGGGTGATGATGTTGATGACCCCATTGACGGCATTCACGCCCCAGGTCGCGCCCCCGGGGCCCCGGATGACTTCGATGCGGTCGATGTTTTCAAGGGGAATCTGCAGGGTGTTCCAGAGTACGCCGGAAAAGCTCGGGCTATAGGCGTTGCGGCCATCCACCAGCACCATGAGCTTGTTGGACAGGTATTCGGTGTGGCTGCGAATGGAGATGGCCCAGCGATCCTCGCTGATGCGGGCAACGTCCACCCCCGGGGCCAGGCGGAGTACCTCCGGCAGGGATCGCGCCCCCGAACGCCGGATATCCTCGGCAGTAATGACATGCACGGCAGCGGCGACATCGGACAGACGCTGTGATCGACGACTGACTGTAATCACTTCCTGCTGTAGGAGATCCTCCAGGGAGAGTTCGAGGAAATGCTCGATGTCTGCCGCCTGGACCAAGGATAGGGTGAAGCCGAGCACCATCAGGACGAGTACACAGGGGAGGCTTTGCATTGAGTGTGTCAGTCTGCCCGTGATGTGCGCACTCATGATGGGGGTCCTGTTGGAAGGCGCATGCCGCAGAATGATCAGGATAGCGTATGGGTATCCCAGTTCCGGCCAAACAGTGCGGGAATTTGGTCGGGTGCAATCGGCTGACTGAAGTAATAACCCTGCAGGGTATGGCAGCACTGTCGGCTCAGCATTTGAGCCTGTTCCATGGTTTCAACGCCTTCGGCGGTGACTGTGAAACCCAGGCTTTCCCCCAGAGAAATAATGGCCCTGATGATCGCCAGGCTCTCGTTATCATGGGGCAAGCCACTGACGAAGCTGCGATCCACCTTGAGATTATGCAAGGGCAGTCGCTTGAGATAACTCATTGAGGAATAGCCGGTGCCGAAATCATCCAGGGAAAATTTCAGGCCCAGTTCATGCAATTCGCGCAGGGTCTGCAGCGTTGTAACGCGCTCATCCATCAAGGTGCTTTCCGTGATTTCCAGTTCCAGATAACCGGCCTTGAGCCCCGTGTCCCGGAGAATATTCCGGACGGTACTGATCAATGTGCCATTTCTGAACTGAACCGGTGAAAGATTCACTGCGACCTGCAGGGGATAGCCTTGGTCGTGCCAGCTTGCGGCCTCCCGGCAGGCCGTGCGTAACACCCATTCGCCGATGGGAATGATCAGCCCGTTGTCTTCCGCCAAGGGAATGAATTCCATGGGAGAGACCACTCCCTGCCGAGGATGTGCCCAGCGGATCAGGGCCTCAACGGACAGGATGCGCCCTGTGTTCAGATCCAGTTGCGGTTGATAAACGAGAAAAAACTCTTCCGCTTCCAGGGCGCGGCGCAGGTCCGATTCCATGTTCATGCGTCGCATGGCCTGATGGGTGAGCGACGGGCTGTAAAACTGCGTATTGTTTCGTCCCAGGGACTTGGCGTGGTACATGGCTGTGTCCGCGTGCTTGATCAGGGTATCGGCATCTT
The DNA here is from genome assembly GCF_022227785.1 of Ectothiorhodospira lacustris. Classification (NCBI taxonomy): domain Bacteria; kingdom Pseudomonadati; phylum Pseudomonadota; class Gammaproteobacteria; order Chromatiales; family Ectothiorhodospiraceae; genus Ectothiorhodospira; species Ectothiorhodospira lacustris. The sequence continues at coordinate 9,099 of NZ_JAJNQM010000102.1, forward strand.
TGCCGTCATCCGGATACACGGCGATGCCGATGCTGGCGGTCAGTACCATTTCCCGTCCCGCAAGAAAAAACGGCCGGCGCAGGAGTTCCTGTATTCGGTGGGCCACCATCAGGGCATCTTCGGGGTGGGCCATATCCGGAATGATCACGGTAAATTCATCACCGCCCAGGCGGGCCAGATTGATTCCCCGGGATTCAAACGCCGGACGGGACACCGTGTCAGTGGGACGCACTCCCAGGCGTAGACGCTGGGAGGCATGCTGCAGCAGCATGTCGCCGGTGGCATGGCCCAGGGTATCGTTGATGTGTTTGAAACCATCCAGGTCCAGGAACAACACCCCCAGCTGACAGTGACTGTTTCCGGCCCGGCGGATCTCTCCCTCCAGGCGTTCTACGAGATGCCGGCGGTTTGCCAACCCTGTCAGACTGTCGAAGTAGGCCAGCCGATATATTTCGGAGTCGGCTTCCTTGCGGGCCGTGATGTCCCGGACCAGGCAGAGCGTTTCCTGGTCGTCGATGATCACGATCCGGGTTTCAAAGTAGCGAAGGGACCGATCCTGGTCCTGCAGGGTGTACTCGACGTACTGCATACCGCCTTCCTCACGCGCCTTTTTGACCGCGGCCAGATAGGACTGGAAAACCTCGTCGGGCAGGTTTTGTTGCAGATGTGTACCGGGTGGGGGGTGGGAATGGTCGTTCTGGCCGGCCAGCCTGTCCA
>NZ_JAJNQM010000103.1:0-9555 GCF_022227785.1 Ectothiorhodospira lacustris
GCTCCATTCGAACGACCAGATCCTTCTCCATCGCCAGTGCCGTCAGGGCGTCCTCATCAATAAGCTGAAGATAGCCATCCCCGTCCGCGACGACCGGCTGAGCTTCCCGCTCGAACGCCCCGATGAAGCCCGCGTCGGGAGGGCCCACCGGGATCCGTGGCCCTTCCGGCCCGATGTGCTCCGGGAATAGATCGTCGATGCTCTCGATCAATTCCTTGCCGATTCGTCCGGCGATCTCGTTGGCCTGGATGGAAACAGACACATGATGGATGAAGTAAATCAAGACCCCTACACTCGCCACCGCAAGTGCAACGCCCAGGCTGACCGACAGGTGCGGGACGAACTCGACCTCCTCCACACGGTGGATCGTGCGAAGGACGAGCAGGCAATACAAGAAGGTGGCGATGAAGGTTCCGAGCACGACCTGTGTGCTGGTATCTCTCATGAAGGTGCGCAGCAAACGGGATCCCAACTGGGAAGAAGTGAGCGAGAGGGCTACCAGCGTCATAGAAAAGACCACACCAGCGATGGTAATCATCGATCCAGCGATGATGCCCAGGACGGCGCTCGCGCCTTCCGCTCCACCCTTGAACGTCCAGCCCAGGTTGAGCGCCAACCACGCCGTCACCGGCTTGTCCACGGCGGCACCCAGGGGAGCCAACAGCACGGCCAAGGTGGCCATGACCGTCGGCACAAACCAGAAACTGGAACGCACGCGTTTCCAGTACTTGACGAACTGCAGCGGCGACACCTCATGATTCATTCGCGTTTCCTCCGCGACCGAACATGTAAGTATTTATCGGCCATACGCAGCATGGCGGATAAACACTTTTGGGATAAAGCCATGTAGCGTACGTCTTTATGGTGGAGATTGTATTGGCCGGGGGGGCGAACAGGCCACGGGCAGTGCTTGGACAAGCACCGAACGCCTTCACTGGTTCCTTCAGGCACTGTGGGGCCATGGCGGGGATATCCTTGGCGGTCGTGTCTGGCTCAACATAGCCTGATTTCAGGACCTCTTTCAATGTTTCGCACATAAGTCGTTCCCGCGAAAGCGGGAATCCAGTCAACGACTGAAAGTCCTGGACTCCCGCCTTCGCGGGAGTGACTTGGGGTGAATGTGATCAATCTCCAGAGGCACGCCTGGACTCCCGCCTTCGCGGGAGTGACGGCAGGGAGGACGACTCGGGGAGAGGGGCTGGGGACGTCCCGGGATGAGGGCAAAGAAGGCAGGGACCTATGGGGTCCCGGGAGCCGTAGGGCTTATGGATACGGCTGGTAGGCCGCCTTCCAGCCGTCATACTGACTGACCAGGTCGTCCACCACGTCCTGTTCGAAGGGTCTCAGGCCGGAGATGACCAGTTTCTTGCGGCCGGTGCCCACCTGTTCGCCGGAGGCGGTGAGAGCAAATTCCAGAACCACGTCGCCGCGCTTGCCGTTGACCGTCATGGTGGCGTTGGTGAAACTCAGCGCCGGTGCCTCCGTGGGCAGGCGGGTGAACTCCAGGGCCATGCTTTCGTAGAACACCAGCGGGCGCTGGGGATTGACCATGACGCCGTGTGCCTTCATCAGGGGCACCATCACATGGGGGAAGTTCTGCCCGGAGAAGGCGGCGTACTGTTTCGTCAGGCCTTCCAACAGGGCAGCGTCCCGAGAGACCTCGCCGGCCCGTTCCACCTTGAGATAGACCCGCTCACCGCCGTCGGTGATATCCAGGTTGGCATCATCGGTGGCGGGGAAATGCAGGCCGACACCGGCGCCCACCATGCTGGTGAAGCTGAAGGCCATGCGGGCGCTCACCCCGTAGCGTGCCAGGACCAGGCAGAACAGCAGATCGCCGGGGACGCAGAAGCGCTTGGCATCGGGGTCATGAATCGGGTTGAAATCCCCGGCCACTTCCTTGGCAAAGCGGCTGGCCTGTTCGGGCGTGACGCGCACCAGACCGTTGTCGACGGTGTGAAATTCATCAAGATAGCTTGGCACCGGTGATCCTCTCTGGCCTGACGGATGTTTTTTGAGGGGGCGTAGTGTAGCAAGCCGGGGCGGCAAAAAGGCATGTAGCCCGCCAGACTCCTGGCCTGCTGCCCAATCCGGTCGCGGCGGGTCTGGACCCACGTCATCCCCACCCATGTCATCCCCGCGTAGGCGGGGATCCATGTGCGGACCGGGAATTCTGAATTCCCACCTGCGAGGGAATGACGATTGGTGAACATCCCGGTCAATAGACAACCTTCACGAACCATCCTGCCGCGGGGTCTCGTCAAGCCGGGCGCGGCGGGTCTGGAGGGCGTGCCGCACCAGGGCGCCCACGCCCAGAAACAGGGTCAGGATGAGCAACGGCGCCACCGAATCCAGGCCGAACGCCTCCGCCCCGGTCCCCACTTCCACCAGGGTATGCACCGCCGCGGCGTAGACCACCCACTTCACCGCCAGCCCCAGGGCGGCGGCCGCCAGGAACGGCAGCAGGGGCAGTCCCAGCATTCCAGCGCCGTAGTTGATCACCGAATGGGGAAACCCCGGCAGTACCCGCAACACCAGTTGGGTGAGGAAATCCCCCCGCTCCTTGAGCAGGTTGACCACGCGCCCGACATCCACATCCGGTGGCCGCCGGCCGCGCAAGTGCCGGGATATCTCATAAGCGCCGAAGGCACCCAGGACGCTGCCGGCCGTGAGCAGTCCTGCAGCCATCAGCGGGGAGTAGATGGGGGCCACCACCCAGAGCATGAGGGTGCCGGGCAAGGCCAGGGCGAGCAGCAAGGCCTGCACCAGCACCAGCCCCACGGCCACCAGGGGATGGGCGCCGGCCTGGTGGCCGAAATCCAGCAGGGCATCCAGAGAGATGGGCTGCCAGAAGGCCAACAGCAGCCCGATGATCACCGGGATCAGGGCCAGCCAGAGGCGGGATTTCCTATTCAGCGCCAGCTCTGCAGACGCTGGGCGGCGTAGCGGCCCTGCTCGGTCTGCGTCCCCGCCATCTGCACATAGCGCTGATACTGCTGCGCCGCCGCCTGGCGGTTCTGCATGTTCTCGTGAGCCACGCCCTGCAGGAACACCGTATTGGGATTGCCCGGCAGCACCCGCTCATAACGCTGGAAATGGCTCAAGGCCGCATCCGGTCGATTTTGTGCCAACTGGTTGATACCGCTCAGATGAATGGCCTGCCCTTCGTCCGGATAGGCACTGCGGGCCTGCTGCAGATAACGCTCCGCCTCCCGGTGCTGTCCCCGGGCGGTTTTGGCTTTGGACATGAGCAGTAATCCCGGATAGTCGTTAGGTGCCTGGCGCAGGGAGGTGGCAAAATGCTGTTCCGCCTGGGCGTACTGCTCCCGGGCCATGCGGGCCTCCCCGGCCTGCTGCTCCTTGATGGCCGGCTTGATGCGCCGCAACGAGGCGGTGTTGTCCATGTAACGCTCCCGCCCCACGTTGCGGTTGAGATCCGAGGAATAGCGTGAACGGGCCTCCCGCTGGGCGGTGTCGAACCGTTCCTGGCTCATGGGATGGGTGGAGAACATGGTCTCCAGGGCATTGGGCTGACGATCCGACATACCCTGCAGCATGTCCATCAGGTCTACCATGCCCTGAGGGTTCTGGCCTGCCTTGGACATGTATTCCAGCCCCAGGGCATCGGCTTCCCGTTCGTTCTCGCGGCTGTAATGGGCCAGCAGGGCGGTGGCGCCCACGGCGCTGACCGCGTAAATCAGGTTGCTGTAGCCGGACAGGCGCTCGGACTGGGCCGCCGCAATCCCCACGCCCCCCAGGACCACGGCGGCAATGATGCCCGTGGTCTGGCGGCGGGCGGTATGACGGGCATTGACGTGACCGGTCTCGTGCCCCAGCAGGGCCGCCAGGGCGGCCTCGTCTTCCATCTCCACCATGATGCCCCGGGTGCAGGCCATGGTGCCGCCCGGAAAGGTGTAGGCATTGATATAGTTGGCATTGACCACATTGAAGGAATACGGCATGTGGGGCCGGTGGGAGACCTCGGCAACGGAATTCCCGACCTGTGACACGTAGTTGTTGACACGATTGTCGCGCAGGAGACCATAGTCATTGGAGAACTGGTGGGGGGAATGCTGCCGGTCCACAGCGATCTCCTCCTGCTCGGACATGAGCATTAGCCGCTGCTGACCGGTGACCGGATCGACGGCGCAGCCCTTGAGTGCCGGCAGCACCACGACCCCCGCGGAACCGGCGGACATCAGCCAGAGAAAATCACGACGGGTCATGCGGCGCCGGAAAATACGGTGACCGGGATTGTGGTCCATGATGGATGGCTCCTTCGTTCCGGGAGAGCGGACGGATTTCAGTCTAACCGCTTTCGGGATGGCTTCAAGCTTTCTTCACCTATCGGGTATCAGACAAGGCCGATCAAGATATGTCACTGCGACTCCATCACAAGATCATGGGCAGCGGCCCGCCCCTGCTGCTGCTGCACGGCCTCTACGGGTCCGGCGTCAACTGGCAGGGGCACGCGCGAACCCTGGCGGCGCGTTACCGGGTACTGCTGCCGGACCTGCGCAATCATGGACAGTCTCCCCATACCCTGCAGATGGACTACCCGGCCATGGCAACCGATCTGCTGGCATTGCTGAACCGGGAAGACCTGGAACAGGCCCTGGTGGTGGGGCACAGCATGGGCGGCAAGGTGGCCATGACCCTGGCCCAGCACCATCCCGAGCGGGTCCGGGCCCTGGTGGTGGCGGACATCGCCCCGGTCGACTACGCCCTGGATGACCGCGAACACACCCACATCCTAGACAGCCTGCAACACCTGCCCCTGGCTGACCTATCCCGCCGGGAAGATGCCGATATCGCCCTGGCCCGGGCCATTCCCGAAACCGCGGTGCGCCGGTTCCTGCTCATGAACCTGGAACGAGGGCCGGAAGGGTTTCGCTGGCGGATCCCCCTGGACATCCTGCAGCAGGCCCTGCCCACCCTGGTGGGGTATCCGGGTATCGACGCCCGCTACGAAGGCCCTACCCTGTTCATTCGCGGTGAACGCTCCGACTACGTCAAGGATGAGTACCGTCCCCTGATCGAGGCCCGCTTTCCCCGCGCCCGGCTGATGACCCTGAAGGGCACGGGCCACTGGCTGCATGTCCAGGCCCCCGAACCCTTTGGCCGGATCCTGCAGGGTTTCCTGGACCGACACGCAGACAACGATAAAGGAGAAGGCCCATGATGCCTTGGCGCCGGTTGATGGATGCAGTACTCAGGCCCGATCCGGCACCGGATCTGGAAGAGGAGATTGCCGCCGGTGCCCGTGAACAGGCCCCGGTGCTGTGGCTGCTGGGCAAGGTGCAGTCGGGCAAGACCTCCATTGTGCGGGCCATCACCGGCGATCCGGCGGCGGAAATCGGTAATGCCTTTCAGCCCTGCACCCCCAGCGCCCGGATCTACGAGTTTCCCCCCGATGTACCGGTGGTGCGCTTTCTGGACACTCGCGGCCTGGAGGAAGCGGATTATGATCCGGCGGCGGATCTGGCGGTGGTGGAAGGCCATGCCCATGGGGTCATTGCCGTGGTCCGCGCCATGGACCCACAGCAGGACGCCCTGCTGGCCGCCCTCGGACAGATCCGGCGCAGACACCCGGACTGGGCCGTGATCCTGGTCCAGACCCGGCTCCATGACGCCTATCCGGACGGCCGGGATCACCCTCCCAGGGGCGCCTGGCGCCACGAACCGGCACTGGTGGATCTGGATCGGGTCCTAAAGGCCCAGGCCGACACCTTTGCCCGACTGCCCGGTGACGGTACGTTCCAGGCGGTTCCGGTGGATCTGACCCTGCCGGCAGAGGGATTTTCGGACACCGACTACGGGCTGCCGGAACTGCTCGAGGCCCTGGACGAGGCCTGTATCCAGGGCCGCGCCGGGCTGCTGATGGATCTGGCCCAGCATGGCCGGGATGCCCGGCAGGCTCGTATCCACCCCCATATCCTGGGCTATGCCACCGCCGCCGGGGTCTGCGATCTGGTGCCCGTGATGGGGGTGGTGACGGTCCCCACCCTGCAAGGCAAGATGCTGCACAGCATCGCCCGCGTCTATGCCCTGCCCTGGGACCGTCGGACCCTCAAGGCCTTTCTGGCGTCCCTGGGTACGGGCACGGCCCTGGGCATCGGGGCCGGTTTTGCCGCCCGCCAGCTGGGCAAGCTGATCCCGGTCTATGGACAGGTGGCCGGGGCGGCGGCGGCCGGTGTGGCCAGCGGGGCGATCACCTATGCCCTGGGCCGGGCCGCCTGCCATTACCTGGAACAGCGACGACAGGGGATCGACACCCCGCAGGGGGTGGCCGAGACCTTTCGCGGCGCCCTCAAGGAGGCCTATGTGATGTTCAGACAGCCCCGTGAAGGAAAGACGATCACCCCGGCGGAGTCCGGGCGATGAAGCGGAACGAAGGTCCCTGGGAACGCTGGGGCGCCCTGGTGTCCGCCCTGGGACTGGCGGTGGCGCCCTTGCTCGTCCTGATCCCCTTCGGTGCCCTGTGGCTCTGGCAGCAGGGCTGGCTGCTGCACTGGCTGGGGATCGCCGCCGTCCTGGGCGGGCTGGTCTACGGCACCGGCTGGTGGCTGCAGCGCCGTGCCCTGCAGGGCCGGGACACCACCACCGATGACGAAACCCCGGTCTCGGCGCCGGATGACGACTGGTCCGGGCGGGATCTGGCGGCCTGGGAGACGGTCCAGCGCCTGGCCGGTGAGGTGGAGCCCCGCATCCTGTCCGATCAGCATTTGATGCTGGCCACGGCCCGGCAGACCATCGAACAGGTGGCCCGTCACTATCACCCCGAAGAGAGACATGCGATCTGGGGCTTCACGGTGCCCGAGGCCCTGCTGCTGACGGAGCGGGTCAGCGCCCGACTGCGGCGGGTGATGCTGGACCATGTGCCGGGTGCGCACATGATCCGGGCCAACCAGGTGATGCGCCTGTGGGAACTGCAACCCGCCGCCCTCACCGGCGCCCGCTGGCTGGGTCATCTGACACAGGTCTACCGCACCGTGCGCTGGATCAACCCGGCCACTGCGGTCCTGGCTGCGGCCCGGGAAAAGATGATCTCGGCCATGCTGGGGGAGGCCGGTGAGTATCTGCGTCGGCGCGGGGCGCGGATCTGGGTGGAGGAAGTGGGGCGGGCCGCCATCGAGTTGTACTCGGGGCGCCTGCGGGTGGATGACCGGACCGAGGACGCCAAAGCCGCGGCCCAGGCCCGGGGGCCGGGCGTGCCGCCGGCCCCGCCACCGGGGCCGGTGCGGGTGACCGTGGCCGGGCAGACCAATGCCGGCAAATCCAGCCTGGTCAATGCCCTGCTGGGCACCCGGGCTTCCGGCGTGGACGCCCTGCCCCTGACCCGGACACCGGGCAGCTACGTGCTGCAACGGGACGGAGCGGAAGAACTGGTGCTCATCGACACCCCCGGACTGGAAAACCGGGCGCAACTCCGTGCCCTGATTGACACCCTGGCGGAGAGCGACTGCATTCTCTGGGTGGTGCCGGCACACCGGGCGGATCGTGCCCTGGATCTGGAGGCGCTGACCACCCTGCGTCGGACCCTGGAGCGGATGCCGGGCCGCATCCTGCCCCCGGTGATGGTGGTCCTGAGCCATGTGGACCGGCTCTCGCCGGCACGGGAATGGGCACCGCCCTATGACCTGGAACACCCGGACCGGCCCAAGGCCGCGGCCATGCGGGGGGCGATGGAAGCCGTGGCCCGGGATCTGGACATCCCTCCGGCGCTGATCGTGCCGGCACGGCTGGACAGCCTGGAGACCGCCTGGCAGGTGGACCGCATCTGGGCCGTATTACTCGGCCAACTGGATCGTTCCCACCGGGCCAGGGCCCTGCGCATCGCCCGCGCCGCCCTGGGCGGTGACTGGAAACGGGTCTGGCGACAAGCGCGGCGGGCAGGCGCCGAGGTGACACGGCAGTTGATCAGGAAGGGATGAAATCCGCCAGAAAAGGACTGGGCACCCCGGAACAGGATACGAACAGCTGGCGGATGGCCCGGGTGGCGGCGACGTGGAACAAGGCCCGTTCCGTCAGCTCGCTGGCCCGTTGCTCGGTGGGATCGGTGGAACGCTGCATTTCCTGACGCAGGGGCAGCACGTCCTGATTCACCGCCATGATCAGCACATGACGGAACTCCAGACCCTTGATCCGGTGCATGGTGCCAGCCGCACCCCATCATGGCCACGGGCATCGGCCTGCTTGCGGCTGAGACGATGGGTGTGGATGCCCGCCGCCGACAACGCCTGCTCACAGGCATCCAGCAGGGCATTGGTCCTGGCCACCACACAAATATCACCAGGGCCTTCACCCTCCCCCTTCAGATCGGATATGGTCTCCACCAGGAAGGCCAGTTCCTCGGCCAGGGCGGCAAACCGCCGGATCACCGGCGGCCTGCCGTGCATCAGGGAACGGCAATCACTGCCCCGATCCTCGCCGCCATCCAGATCATCCACGGTTTGCCCTTCCAGCAGGGCGGTGGCAAAACGGCGAATCTCCTCGGTGGTCCGGTAATTGATCCTGAGCTTGCGACTGCGACCCCGGACCTCGATGCCGCAGTCACTCAAGGCATACTGGCGGCGGTAAATGCGCTGATGCCCGTCGCCGACAATGAACAGATCGTTTTTCCCCTGGGGCACCATGCGCCGCAACAGGGCCATCACCTGCGGCCCCATGTCCTGGGCCTCGTCCACCACCACGGCGGCGTAAGGGGGCGGCACCTGGTCGGAGGCCAGCACATCGGCGGCATCCTGGGTGGCATCCTCGCTGGTCCGCAAGCCGCGCTGATGCAACTGAATCCGCAATGTCTCGAATACAGGCCAGATGGCCGCCCGCTGCGGACGGGTCAGGGGCACCCCCCGCCCCGTTCGTCTGGCACGAAAATACCGGCGTTCATCGGTCACCCGCTGGGGCAGGATGACCCGCTCCCACTCGTCCCGATAAAAACTCTCCGGCAAATCCGGGTCAACCGGGCGGGCATCCAGGGCCAGCCGCCAGCAATGCCGGTACTGCTCGTGACCTTCATACACAATCTGGTGGGGATACTGTCTGGATTTGAGAAACCGACTCACCCAGGCGTCGATGTGAATGACCTCGATTCGGGCCAGTTCCTCCGGGGTGCAGATGTGGCGCAGATTCTCCTGAATATCCACCGCCAGATTGGCGGTGAAGGTGGTGAACAGCACCCGGCCCGGCGTCGCCTCCGCCCCACGACGCACCAGCCACCGGGCACGGTGCATGGCCACCACCGTCTTGCCGGTACCGGCGCCACCCAATACCCGCACCGGCCCGGCCACATCCCATGCCACCAGACGACGCTGGGTGGGATGCAGGAAAATCCGCCATTTCTCCAAAGGCGCCGACAGCATCCCCTCCAGGGCCTGATCATCCTCCACCACACAGAAACTGCGCCGGGTCTGTTCCCGCTGCAGGGCACCGGCAAAATCGCTGGTATCTACCGCCGCCGCCCGTCAGGTGCAGGGGATAGGCGCGTGGTGGAACGCACCCTGAGGTATCCCCAGATTTTAATTTACCAATAAGTATTTTAAAAACATAGAGATA
>NZ_JAJNQM010000104.1:0-9077 GCF_022227785.1 Ectothiorhodospira lacustris
AAGAAGGCCGATCGTCTGATCCTGGCCACCGACCCGGACCGGGAAGGCGAGGCCATCTCCTGGCATCTCCATGAACTGCTGCAGGAGCGGGGGCTGCTGGACAACAAGACCACCGAGCGGGTGGTCTTCCATGAGATCACCCAGCGGGCGGTACGCGACGCCATCGAACATCCCCGCGAACTGTCCAACGACCTGATCAACGCCCAGCAGGCGCGCCGCGCCCTGGACTATCTGGTGGGCTTCAACCTCTCGCCGCTTTTGTGGAAGAAGATCAAGCGCGGCCTGTCCGCCGGCCGGGTACAGAGCCCCGCCCTGCGCATGATCGTGGAGCGGGAAGAAGAGATCGAACGCTTCGTCACCCGGGAATACTGGACCCTGGACGCCCTGGCGGCCAAGGACGACAGCCCGTTCACCGCCCGCCTGCAGATCTATGCCGGCCGCAAGCTGGAACAGTTCGACATCAACAACGCGGCCGACGCGGACCAGACCCGCCGGACCCTGCTGGCCACCGCCCAAGGCCGTCTGCGGGTGGCCAGGGTGGAAAAGAAGCAACGCCGCCGCAACCCGGCACCGCCGTTTACCACCTCCACCCTGCAGCAGGAGGCGGTGCGCAAACTGGGCTTCTCCGCCAGCCGCGCCATGCGCGTGGCCCAGCAGCTCTACGAGGGCATCGACCTGGGCTCCGGCCCCGTGGGCCTGATCACCTACATGCGTACCGACTCCTTCACCCTGGCCAAGGAGGCCGTGGAGGAGATCCGCACCCTGATCGCCCGGCGCTACGGCAAGGACAAAGTCCCCGATGGCCCGCGCCAATACAAGACCAAGTCCAAGAACGCCCAGGAGGCCCACGAGGCCATCCGCCCCACCTCGGTGCTGCATCTGCCCGATGAGGTGAAAGCCCATCTGACCACCGACCAGTTCAAGCTCTATGACCTGATCTGGAAACGCACCGTGGCCTGCCAGATGATCCACGCCACCCTGGACACGGTGGCCGCCGATCTTGAAGCAGGCAGTCCCGAGCATGTCTTTCGTGCCACCGGTTCCTCCGTGCGCGACCCCGGCTTCATGGCCGTCTACCGGGAAGACCAGGACGACGCCCCGGTGGAAAGCGATGAACGTTTGCTGCCGGAACTCAAGGAAGGCGAACAGGTGACCCTGAACGACGTGCAGGCGGATCAGCACTTCACCGAACCACCGCCCCGCTACTCGGAAGCCAGCCTGGTGAAAGCCCTGGAAGAGCACGGCATCGGCCGTCCCTCCACCTATGCCTCCATCATCAGCACCCTGTTGCAACGGGAATACGCGGAACTGTTGAACCGGCGCTTCGTGCCCACGGACATCGGCCGCATCGTCAACACCTTCCTGACCCAGCACTTCACCCAGTATGTGGACTACGACTTCACCGCCCGGCTGGAAGATGAACTGGACGAGATCTCCCGGGGTGAGAAGGACTGGATTCCGGTGATGGAAGGCTTCTGGAGCCGCTTCCATGAACAGGTGAAGGAAAAGGATGCCTCGGTGACCCGCGAAGAGGCGGTGCAGGCCCGGGAGATCGGCACCGATCCCCAATCCGGGCGCCCTGTCTCGGTGCGTATGGGACGCTATGGACCCTTCGTGCAGATCGGCACCAAGGAAGATGAGGAAAAACCCCGCTTCGCCGGCCTGCGTCCCGGCCAGAAGATGGACAGCATCACCCTGGACGAGGCGCTGGCCCTGTTCCAGCTGCCCCGGGAGTTGGGGGAAACCCCGGAAGGGGAACCGGTGAGCGTGAACATCGGCCGCTTCGGACCCTACGTGAAGTTCGGCAGCCGCTATGCCTCCCTCAAGAAGGAGGATGACCCCTATACCATCGAACTGCCCCGCGCCCTGGAGTTGGTGGCGGAGAAGAAGGAGATCGATGCCAACCGTTTCATCCAGGTGTTCGAGGAAGCCGGCATCCAGGTCCTCAATGGCCGCTACGGACCCTACATCACCGACGGCAGCAAGAATGCCCGCATTCCCAAGGACGCAGACCCCAAGGCCCTGACCCTGGAGCAGTGCCGCACCCTGCTGGCGGCCGCCCCGGAAAAGAAGGGCCGGGGCACCAAGAAGGCTGCGCCGAAGAAGAAGGCCGCGACCACCAAGCCGGCGACAACCGACAAGGCCACGGGCACGAAAAAAGCCGCAGCCGGCAAGCCCAGGACGACCAAAGCGGCCTCCGGGAGCACGACCCGTTCCCGCAAGACTGCCGCGACCAAGGCCACGGATCAGGACAAGCCCGCCGCCGAAGGCGGTGTCGGCAGTTCCCACTGATGTCCTGATCCATGAACCGACGACTGACGGATATCGCCGACGCCGCCGCACTGATTCGTGGCGGCGGCGTGATTGCCTATCCCACCGAGGCGGTATTCGGTCTGGGCTGTGATCCCCGTAACGAGATTGCAGTACACCGGCTGTTGCAGATCAAGCGCCGCCTGCCCGACCAGGGCCTGATCCTGATCGGGGCGGACTTTGTTCAGCTCGCCCCCTTCCTGCGTCCGGTAGACGCCCGGCTGCAGGTACAGGCCATGGCCACCTGGCCCGGTCCTCACACCTGGCTGTGGCCGGCCCGGCCGGACGCTCCCCGCTGGCTCACCGGGGTCCATGACACCCTGGCAGTGCGCATCACCGACCACCCCCTGGCGGCGGCCCTGTGCCGAGCGGCGGACATGGCACTGGTCTCGACCAGTGCCAATCTTTCCGGTCAGCCACCCGGGCGGGATGCAGACACCGTGAATGCGGCACTGGGCGAGCTGCTGGATGGCATTCTGGAAGGCCCCACCGGCGGCCGGGAGCATCCCAGCGAGATTCGGGATCTGCAGACCGGCCGGCAGATACGGGGCAGCTGATCCCATGGCCAGCACTGTCTCGCCCCGGATTGAACCCGTTCTGGATTATTTTCGCGACCTGCAGGACCGGATCTGCCGGACCCTGGCCGACAGGGACCCGGTCGCCGTCCGAGTGGATGATGTCTGGACCCGGGAGGAAGGCGGCGGCGGCCGCAGCCGGGTGATGCGACAGGGGGCGATCTTCGAACAGGCCGGCGTCAACTTCTCCCACGTCTCCGGCCGCAGCCTGCCCCCCACCGCTACGGCCCATCGCCCGGCCCTGGCCGGACGCCGCTTCCAGGCCGCGGGGGTATCCCTGGTCATCCATCCCCTCAATCCCCATGTTCCCAGCTCCCATGCCAACGTGCGCTTCTTTCTGGCGGAAAAGGACGACGAAGATCCGGTGTGGTGGTTCGGCGGTGGCTTTGATCTCACCCCCTATTACGGCGTTGACGAGGACTGCGTCCACTGGCATGACCATGCCCGCTCCCTGTGCACCCCCTTTGGCGAGGGGGTGCACCCCCGCTTCAAGCAGTGGTGCGACGAGTACTTCTATCTGAAACATCGCCGGGAGCACCGGGGGATCGGCGGGCTGTTCTTTGATGACCTGAACGAATGGGGCTTTGAACGCTGTTTTGAATTTGTGCGCGGTGTGGGGGACGGCTACCTGCCCAGCTACCTGCCCATCGTGGAGCGGCGCCACGGGACGCCTTACACCCAGGCCCAGAGGGATTTCCAGCTCTACCGGCGGGGGCGATACGTGGAGTTCAACCTGCTCTATGACCGGGGCACCCTGTTCGGGCTGCAATCGGGAGGGCGTACCGAATCCATCCTCATGTCCCTGCCGCCCCTGGTGCGGTGGGAATACAACTACCAGGCGCCGCCGGGGAGTCCGGAGGCGCTGCTGCTGGAGCGGTATCTCACCCCCAGAGACTGGGTCTGAGGCGGGAGTCCAAAGTCATCACCCGGCACTGAATTCCCGCTTTCGCGGGAATGACGGAACGACGGAACGACGGAATGCCAGAATGACGGAATAACGGGATGAAGGGATGAAGGGATGAAGGGATGAAGGGAATGACGGATTCAGGGCATCCTTACCAGGCCTGCTTCAGTCCGTGGCCGGTGCCACCTCGGGAAACTCATTGAGCACCTTGTCCGTGCGCGGATCCACTTCATAGAGCTTCACCCCATACCCCCACAGGGTGGCCAGATGCCGCAGTACCTGGCGGGCATCGGACTCTTCCAGCAGGCGGCCATCCACGGCGCGATGCTCCAGGATCAGCCGCCGATCTCCGGACAGGTCCACGTCCACCACCTGGATGTCCGGCTCATGGCGGGCCAGGTCATACTGGCCCGACAGGGCCCGGCGCACGTCCCGATAACCCCCGTCGTCGTGGATGGCCTCCACCATCAGATTCGCCTCGTCCGCGTCGTCCCGTACCGAAAACAGACGCATGTCCCGCATCACCTTCGGGCCCAGGAATTGAAGGATGAAGCTCTCGTCCCGGTACTCGGCCCAGGCCTGCTTCCAGGTGCTCAGGAAGTCCCCGTTACCGGCGATGTCCGGGAACCAGCGCCGGTCTTCCTCGGTGGGGTTCAGGCACATCCGCTTCAGATCCTGCAGGATGTTGAAGCCCAGGGCATAGGGGTTGATGCCCGAAAACCGGGGATCATCGTACTCCGGCTGGAACACCACATTGGTATGGTGGTGCAGAAACTCCATGAAGGCCCCGTCAGTCAGCCGTCCGGTCTCGTGCAGGCGGGTCATGAGGTGATAGTGCACTGACGTGGCACAGCCCTCGTTCATCACCTTGGTCTGCTTCTGGGGGTAGAAGTACTGGGACACCACCCGCACGATGCGCAGGATCTCCCGCTGCCAGTGGTGCAGCCGGGGGGCGCGCTTTTCCAGGAAATAGAGCAGGTTCTCCTCCGGCAGTCTCAGGGCCTCCCGGCGTTTATCCAGCGCCTGCACCTGGGGTGCCGGCTGGTCGGGACGCTGGGGCAGGGTGCGCCACAGATCGCTGAAGGTCTGTTCTTCGTAGCGGCGGCGCTCCTTCTTCCGCTGCATCTCCTGATGCAGGTTCAGGGGCTGGCGGCGGGGATAACGGTGTACCCCGTGGGTCATCAGGGCATGGGCGGCATCCAGCACCCGCTCCACCTCCCGCTGGCCGTAACGCTCCTCGCACTCGGACACATAGGCCTTGGCAAAATCCAGATAGTCCAGGATGCCTTCCGCGTCGGTCCAGGAACGGAACAGGTGGTTGTTCTTGAAGAAGTGGCTGTGACCGAAGGCGGCGTGGGCCATGACCAGGGTCTGCATGGTCATGGTGTTCTCTTCCATGATGTAGCACAGGCAGGGATTGGAGTTGATGACGATCTCGTAGGCCAGGCCGGTCATGCCCTTGCGGTAGTACATCTCGTCGCGGGCGAAGTGCTTGCCGAAGGACCAGTGGCGATAGAACAGGGGCATGCCCATGGAGGAATAGGCATCCAGCATCTGTTCCGAACTGATGACCTCTACCTGACTGGGATAGGGGTCGAGACCCATCTCGTCGATGGCCACGCGCTCGATGGCATCGAAGGCCTTCTTGATGAGCGGATAGTCCCAGTCGGCGCCGGTGTAGAGGGGGGTGTCTGCGTTCATGGGGCTCATCCTCCTAGCGCCGCAATTCCACTGGGGTGAACAGATCCCGGAACACGGGGAAGATGTCCGCCCGGGACTTCACCTTGCGCATGGCCAGGGGTCGGCCGGCCTTCACCAGCCGCTCATAGACCTGCCACAGGTCCGTGGTCATCTCCCAGCCCCGCTCTTCGGCCACCTCGATGTAGGCAAAGTATCGACACACCGGCAGGATCACCGACTCCATCATCTCCACCACTGCCGGGTTGTCCGCCGGCGTGTTGTCGCCGTCCGAGGCCTGGGCGGCATAGATGTTCCAGTCCGCCGGGTCATAACGCTCCCGCAACACCCGCTCCATCTCCTCCAGGGCCGGGGAGACCAGGGTGCCGCCGGTCTCCCGGGAATAGAAGAAGGTGTCCTCGTCCACTTCCTGGGCGATGTGGGTGTGGCGGATGAAGACAATGTCCACATGCTGGTAGCGGCGCTGCAGGAACAGGTACAGCAGCATGAAAAAGCGCTTGGCCAGGTCCTTCATGTCCTCGGTCATGGAGCCGGAGACATCCATGAGGCAGAACATCACCGCCTGGGAAATGGGCTTGGGCACCGGGTCGAAGCGGTTGTAGCGCAGGTCGATGGGGTCGATATAGGGGATCCGCTTGGCACGGACGATCTGCTCCTCCCGCAGCTTGATCAACGCCCGCAAACGCTCCGGGTCTTTGCCGGAGCGCTCCAGGCGGTCGATCTCCTCGTCCAGGACCCGGGTCTCCTCCCGCCGGGGGCGCTTGAGGGCCAGGCGCCGGGACAGGGAGTTGCGCATGGTGCGGGCAAGATTGAGGTTGGAGGGGGAGCCGGAGACGGAATAGCCGGCCCGTTGCAGGCCCTGGTGTTCCACCTTGGTGAGCTGGGTGCGGACCAGGTCGGGCAGTTCCAGGTTCTCGAAGAACAGATCCAGGAACTCATCCCGGCTGACGGTGAACTGGAAGACATCCTCCCCTTCGCCCTGGGGACTGCCGCCGCGACCGCCCTGCCCTTGCCCACCCTCGGGACGGGCGATGGCGTCTCCGGCCACGTACTGCTTGTTGCCGGGCACCACGTGGCGGCGCAACCCCTTGCCGCTGCCCTTGCGGAAGCCGGGCTCCTGCAACCCATCGGCCGGGATGCTGATCTCCTCGCCCCCCTGCCCGATGTCCGCCACCTTGCGCCGGGCCGAGACATCCCGTACCGCGTCCAGGATCTGACGCCGGGCACGGCCGATGAAACGCTGACGATTGGCCAGACTCTTGTCCTTCGGATTGAGACGCCGGTCGACGATATTGACCACAGTGCCCCTCCTCGTGCAGCCGGGCCGTCAGCCCGCCTGTTTGACCCGCATGTACCATTCCACCAGACGGCGCACCTGCCGCTCGGTGTACCCCCGCTCCACCATGCGCAAGACGAACTCGGTGTGCTTGCGCTCCATGTCGGAATCCGTCTTGGCACCGAAGCTGATCACGGGCAGCAGGTCTTCCACCTGACTGAACATGCGCTTCTCGATCACCTCCCGGATCTTCTCGTACGAGGTCCATGAGGGCATCTTCCCCCCCTGACTCGCCTGGGCCCGCAGGGCGAACTTGACCACCTCGTTGCGGAAGTCCTTGGGATTGGCGATGCCCGCCGCCTTCTCGATCTTGCTCAGTTCCTGGTTCAGGGCCTGGCGGTCCAGCAGCTGACCGGTGTCCGGGTCCTTGAAGTCATGGTCCTCGATCCAGGCGTCGGCATAGGAGACATAGCGCTCGAAAAGGTTCTGGCCGAAGTCGCTGTAGGACTCCAGATAGGCCTTTTGGATCTCGTGGCCGATGAAGTCGGCATAACGGGGCGCCAACTCCGCCTTGATGTACTCCAGGTAGCGCCGCTCCGTGTCCTCCGGGAACTGCTGGCGGCGGATCGACTGCTCCAGCATGTAGAGCAGGTGCACCGGATCGGCGGCCACCTCCCGGGTGTCGTAGTTGAAGGTCTCGGACAGCACCTTGAAGGCAAAGCGGGTGGAGACCCCGTCCATGCCCTCGTCCACCCCGGCCACGTCCCGGTACTCCTGCATGGACTTGGCCTTGGGATCGGTGTCCTTGAGGCTCTCGCCGTTGTAGACGCGCATCTTGGAGAACAGGTTGGAATTCTCGTGTTCCCGCAGGCGGGTGAGGATGGAGAACCTGGCCAGAATGTCCAGGGTGGCCGGGGCGCAGGGGGCATCCGCCAGTTCGCTGGACTGGATCAGCTTCTCGTAGATCTTCTCCTCCTCCGTGACCCGCAGGCAGTAGGGCACCTTGACCACGGAGATGCGGTCGATGAAGGCTTCGTTGTTCTTGTTGTTCTTGAAGCTCTGCCATTCCGATTCGTTGGAATGGGCCATGATGATCCCCTGATAGGGGATGGCGCCGATGTTCTCCGTGCCCACGTAGTTGCCTTCCTGGGTGGCGGTGAGCAGCGGATGGAGCATCTTGATGGGGGCCTTGAACATCTCCACGAACTCCAGCATCCCCTGGTTGGCCCGGTTGAGACCGCCGGAATAGCTGTAGGCATCGGTATCGTTCTGGCTATAGAGCTCCAACTTGCGGATGTCCACCTTGCCCACCAGGGAAGATATGTCCTGGTTGTTCTCGTCCCCGGGCTCGGTCTTGGAGACGGCGATCTGGCGCAGGCGGGAGGGATAGAGGCGCACCACGGAGAAGCGGGCGATGTCGCCGCCGAACTCGTCCAAGCGCTTCACCGCCCAGGGAGAGATGAGGCCGTTGAGCCGACGCCGGGGGATGTTGAACCGCTGCTCCAGGGTCTCGCCCATGACGGTGGGGTCAAACAACCCCAGGGGACTCTCGAACACCGGCGAGATCTCGTCACCGGCCTTGAGCACATAGATGGGATGCTTCTCCATCAGGGCCTTGAGGCGCTCGGACAAGGACGACTTGCCGCCCCCCACGGGGCCGAGCAGGTAGAGGATCTGCTTGCGCTCCTCCAGCCCCTGAGCCGCATAGCGGAAAAAGCCCACGATGCGCTCAATGGTCTCTTCCATCCCGTAGAAATCCTCGAAGGCGGGATAGATCTTGATGGTGCGGTTGAGAAAGATGCGCCCCAGCCGTTCATCCTTGGCGGTGTCCAGCACCCTGGGCTCGCCGATGGCGGCCACCAGCCGCTCGGCGGCACTGGCATAGCGCATCGGGTCATCGGGGCATCCTTCCAGGTATTCTCCCAGGGACATCTCCGTCTCCTGGCGTTTCTGGTATGCGCGTGCGTACTGCGCAATCAAGGCTTCAGCCGAATCCATCGCAATCACCCCCTCGTTATGGAGTCAGATGACACTGCGTTGACCTATGCAAGATAGGGACCACAGCCGAACGTCTGTCGCACTCAACCCACCAGGCCGCCCCCTGGGTATGGGACCCGGCCTACCGGCAACCTGAACGGGAAGGTGGATGGGCTGCCCGGGTACTTTTTAAACCTGACCCGTGGGCTGTCTTTCCGGTTGGACGCCGACCGGCCCGCACAGTTCCTGTGCAAGGTCGGCTTTTTGCCACAGGATCGGGCGCCCGCTCTGCATGAAGCATAGTACAGTCATCGGACTTTCCCCGAACCCGCGCCGG
>NZ_JAJNQM010000105.1:0-8955 GCF_022227785.1 Ectothiorhodospira lacustris
GCTGATCGGGCGGGAGTTCGTGGGCGGCGGTTATGTGACCGTGCTGGTGCGCGGCGAGACGGGCGCGGTGAACGCCGCCGTGCGGGCCGGCGCCGATGCCTGCGAGCGGGTGGGTGACGGCCTGGTGGCCGCTCACATCATCGCCCGCCCCCACCGGGAAGTGGAACCCATCCTGCCCGTGGGCGGCCCTGGCACCGAATGACCCGGCCCGGCAACCGGGATGAATACACATTCAAGAAAGTGAATGATCGGAGAAAAGAAGATGGCCAATGACAATTACGGTATCGCCCTTGGGATGATCGAGACCCGAGGCCTGGTGCCCGCCATCGAGGCGGCGGACGCCATGACCAAGGCCGCCGAAGTGCGGCTGATCGGACGGGAGTTCGTGGGCGGCGGCTATGTGACCGTGCTGGTGCGCGGCGAGACCGGGGCGGTGAACGCCGCCGTGCGGGCCGGCGCCGATGCCTGCGAGCGGGTGGGTGATGGTCTGGTGGCCGCCCACATCATCGCCCGCCCCCACCGGGAGGTGGAGCCGATCCTGGGCAAGACCGGCGGTGACGCCGCCTGACGATGGTAGCCGGCGTTCTCGGTCGCGCCCTGAGCCTGGAATTTTCGACGGTTCGGCAGCACACATGACCCAGGCCTCGCAGGTGGAGGCCTGGGGCCTGCCGGCGGCCTCGGCCCGACTTGCGCCACGCCGACCGGCTCACCCCTGGAGATCCGCGCATGCATCCCGACTGGACCCGCCGTGAACGCCCCTTGCGACTGGAACGCCGCCTGGCCTTTCCGGATTACGAAGCCACCCGCTGTTTTCTGGAACAGGCCGGGGCGCTGTCGGAACAGATGGGGGTGTACCCCGATATCAGTTTCGGCCGCACCTATGTCAACATCACCCTGCATGCGGACGACAATGCCACCGAACTGAGCGACGAACAACGCCGTTTCGTCGACGCCCTGGATACCTTCCAGCCCACGGACACCGCCGAGGTGCACCCATGACCGAGCCCAAGCACGAGCAGTCACCCCCCAAGCGCGAGGGGGAACCGTCACCGCCCGCCTCATCCGCCCCTGTGACTCCACCCAAACCGGAAGACACCCACACGTCCGCGGCGCAAGGCAACCCCGAGCAGACCGCGGCCCGGCGCCGCCGGAGCCCGACCGCGTCCGGCAAACCCGCCGCCCCGGCGCCCCGCAAGAATCAGACGCAGACGGCCGACACCGGCTACCTTCCGGGCCGCCGGGTCTGGCCCGACTGAGTCGACGCCATGGACGAGCGACACGACAACGACACGGAAGATGCGGGACCCCAGGATGAAGCGCGTCAGCCGGACATGCCCAACCGGTTCATCCGTCATGCCAGCCTGCGGCAGTTGCAGATCCTGGAGGCCATTGTCCGTCTGGGCAGCTTCACTCGGGCCGCGGAAGAGCTGTTCCTGACCCAGCCCACCGTGTCCATGCAGATCAAGAAACTCTCGGAGACCGTGGGTGCCCCCCTGTTCATGCCCTCGGGCCGCAATGTGGAACCCACCGAGGCAGGGCGGGAAGTCTACCAGGCAGTCAAGGTCATCCTGGATACCCTGGCGGATCTGGAAATACGGCTGGCGGATCTCAAGGGCCTCAAGCGGGGCCGGTTCCGCCTGGGGGTCATCACCACGGCTAAATATTTCGCCCCCGAAATCCTGGGGGCCTTCTGCGAGGCCTACCCCGGCATTGATGTCTCACTCAAGGTCAGCAACCGGGACCGCATCATCGAGCGGATGCTCAACCACGAAGATGACCTGTATATCTTCGGTGAACCGGACACCATCGGCATGTCCGTGGAATCCACCTATCTGGCCCCCAACCCCCTGATCATCGTCGCCCGCGCCGACCACCCCCTCGCGGGCGTGAAGAACATCCCGTTGGAGCGAATCATTGAGGAGCGCTTCATCCTGCGCGAGCCCGGTTCAGGCATCCGTGATGCGGTGACCCGCCTGTTCGGCAAGCACGGCCTCAAGCCCAATGTGCGCATGGAACTGGGCAGCAACGAGGCCATCAAGCACGCCATCATCGCCGGTCTGGGGATCTCCGCCCTGTCCCTGCATTCTCTGAACCTGGACGGCGGTGCCGGACGGCTGATCATGCTGGACGTAGCAGGATTCCCCATTCAGCGTGCCTGGTACCTGGTCCACCCCAGGGGGCGGGACCTGTCCCTGATCTCACGGGCCTTCCTGGCCTTTGCCGTGGAACGAGAGGCCGAGATCAAGGCCTCGCTGGATCGAACCCATGCGGCCCTGCGTCTGCCCGCTTCGTCCTCCTGAACCTCACCGTCGCCGGCATGACAGCGGCAGCCCCGGCCGTTGCGTCCTTGGGTCAAGAACCCTGGCGCCGCCGGTGCTATCATGCGCAAAATCAAGACCGGCGACCCAGAGCATGCAGGTGCACACCTACCCCATTGAGGCACGCATCCAGTGGCTGATCAACCTGTCCCGCAAACATTCGGAGCTGTTCTGTAGCCCGGCCGCCAGCCTGGCCCGGGATCGCTATCTGGCCCGGCATTCCACCCGCATCGCCGTGCTCAAGTGCATGGACGGGCGTATCCATATCCCCCATGCCACCTGCACCCCGCTGGGAATCATCCGCCCTTTCCGCAACCTGGGCGGACGCTTTGATCTGGGCTGGCCCTTTCTGGGCAAGCTGATCGCCGAGATGGCGCAGGATGCCGCCTCCGCCGGGCATCGAGTGCTGCTGATGATCACCTATCACCTGTCCAAGGGCGCCTGTTCCCGCGGCTGCGCCGGGTTCGACTACGACACCGGGGCAGCCATCGCCCATACCCGCCAGATCCGTGCGCAGGCAGAGGCCCTGTTCGGCCGTGACCGGCAGCAGGTGTACCCACTGGTCTGCGGCTTCGAGACCGACACCGATGCCCTGATCATCCATGGGGACCGGGACGAGGTGCTGGATATCAGCCAACTGGAAACGGGGAATGCCGCGGATCTGGAAGGTCTTCTGATGCCTGTCTGTCCTGACATGCCGGCGGAAGTGCGGCGGGATCTGCTGCCGCTGCTGGAGGGCAACCTGGCCCACGTGCAGTCCTTGCGGGGCGTGGCCCGGGAGTTGGACATCCAGCATCGGGAATGGGCCATCTGCGTCGGCCGGGGCTTTGACTTCCTCCATGTGCCCAATACGGCCCTGATCATCGGTCCCTACAGCCCGGACCTGTCCACCCCCGTCCACAAGGCCGCAGGGATCATTGAGGACAACATGGCTGCGGGCCGGATACCCGATGACGGCTTCATGCTGCTGACCTCGGCGCCCTATGAGGAGATCGGCCCGGACCGGGCGCGGGCCATGCTGGAATCCCGTTTTCTGACGGATTTTGCCCGGGAGGTGATTCGCAAGGATTTCCCGGACCTGGCCCGCCGCATGGTGCCCCACACAGCGGTGGTGAACTGGCGGACACGAGGTCTGGAACTGCTGGATTAAAGCCCGTGGACCTTGAGTTTCGCCCTGAGGGTATTGCGGGAGATCCCCAGTTCCTCCGAGATCCGGCTGCGGTTGCCCCCGAAGGCCTCCAACAGACTGCGCAGGGTCAGGGCCTCGAACTCCTCCAGCAGGTGCCGCACCCGCCCCCCGGCCACCGCCCGCTGCACCAGTGACTCCAGCCCACCGCCCGATCTGCACTCGCGACCGGCAGGGCATTCGGTCTCAGTCTCGACGGCAAAGGGAAACCCGGTGATGCTCCCGACGCGGGCACGTACCGCGGCCTGATAGACCAGATTCTTCAGTTCCCGCACATTCCCGGGCCAGTGATAATCCAGAGCGGCCGCCTCCGCCTCTTCCGAGACCTCGGTGATCTTGAGGCCCAGGCGCAGATTGGCCTCCGCCACGAAGGCACGCACCAGGGAACGGACGTCATCCGGCCGCTCGCGCAGCGGAGGGATGCTGATGGGGAACTGGGCCAGGCGGTAATACAGATCCCGCCGGAACCGTCCCGACTCCACCTCGGCCGACAGATCCCGGTTGGTGGCGGCGATGATGCGCACGTCCGCGGAACGGGCGGACGCATCCCCCAGCCGATGAAAATGCTTGTCTTCCAGAAAGCGCAGCAGCTTGGCCTGGAAGGTGGGCGACATGTCGCCGATCTCGTCCAGCAGCAAGGTGCCGCCTTCCGCCGCCTCGATCTTGCCGACGCCTTCATTGACCGCATTGGTGTACGCCCCCCGAGCATGGCCGAACAGTTCCGCCTCCAGCAACCCCTCGGGAATGGCGGTGCAGTTGATGGCCATATAAGGGCCGCCGGCCCGGGAGGAATGGCGATGAATGCAGTAGGCGGAGACCTCCTTCCCCACCCCGGTCTCGCCGGTGAGCAGGACATTGAGATCATTGGAGGCCGCCACCCCCAGCTGCTTGAAGACCTCGACCATCTTGGGGGAGGAACCAAGAATGGAGGGGCAGTCTTCCCGGATGACTTCGTCCACATGGGTGCTCAGGCTGCTGAGGCGGGCCTGCTGCAGGGCGGACAGCAGCCGATCGGTATCCAGGGGCTCGGGCAACACATCCAGCGCCCCCATCCGGGTGGCCTGCACCACCTGCTCCGGTAACAGACGGTCCCCCACCAGGATCACCGACCGGGTATTGCCGCTGTCATGCAGGGCCTGCAACACCGGCAGCCGCGGGGCTTGGGTACCGCTTTCCCGCACCAGCAAAACCGCCGCCGGCTCGCTCATGGGACTGACCACCTCCTGAGTCGATCGATGCTCACAAGCCAGCCCCTGGGTCTTGAGAAGCCGTTCCACTGCCTTGCCTTGAGAACTACAGTCCCAGCCGATCAGAATGACATTGCCACTCATGGTATCCACTCTTCTCTCCTCGCCCCAGGTCGGATGCAGGCCGTTCCTCAAGGCGCCGGGTACATGGCCCGGTACTCTTTCGGCCTTTGATTATTGTCAAACGTGATGGACATATAACCACAAATAAAATGACTGTCAAGTTTCAGGGTCTTTACGGCCGAGTAAACAGGCACAAAAAAACCCCTCCCTGAAAAGATCACGGGGAGGGGTCAAAAGGACGAACATCCGTCATGACCGGGGGGCTTTCAGCCCCCCGGGTACTGCATCACCGGGGCCGGATGTCGTGGACCTGGCTGATGTCCGCATCACCGCCCGGACCGTGGCAGGTCAGGCAGTTTTCACCACCCGGATCCAGGTTGTCGATGCCGGCGGACATGGAACCGCCTCTGGGCCGGATATGGTTCTCGAACCAGTCCGGATTGGTGTGGCAGGAGGTGCAGACCGAGGCGATCGGGCTGAACTTCTGATGCTGCTCCAGGTTGTCCAGCCCGTTGTCGGCACCGAAGGCCACCGTGCCGGCATTGGTGAAGTTGCCGGTCTCCCAGTCAAAGCTGCGGTGGGTGGAACCGATCACGCCTGGTGCCAGCGGCAATTTGTAGCTGTCGTTGACGTGGCAGGTATTGCAGTTGGCAATACTGCCCGGGAAGTGATGGGCGTTGTCCCACTGTCCATCCTCATCTCCCTGAGGCGCCGGACCGCCGAACACCAGGGCACGCAGCTGGATGCCATCCGCCCCCATCTTGGCCCGGTGGATGTGATGGATCATGCGCTTGAAGTCCTTGGACTCTTCAAACTTGCCATCGAACTGCCCTTCCAGGCCGCGACGTGGCATCCCGAATTGATTGGAAATATCCGTATTGTTGGGGTTGTGACAATGGACGCACAGCTCCGGGTTGTTGCGGCGGTTGCCGCCATGCTTGGCAAAGCGGATATGGCAGGACCGGCAGGTCTCTTCCACGTCCACCACTTGGCGCCGAGGCGTCGGGACGGTATTGCCGATGCCAAAGGTGGTCACCCGATGCAGGGCGTTGACGACGGGCGTACGGCTGTCATCCCAGACGCTCTCCACCGTACCCAGGGCATCCTTGGGCACCACCTGATGCTGCACCGCAATAGAGCCGGTACCGTTTTCGGGCATGGTGTCGATGATGGAGGATACGTCCAGGGTCACCGTGTAGTAGCCGCTGCCGGAAGGACCGCTAATGGCAATATTGTTGCCTGCGCCGCTGGTCCAGCAATCGGCATTACATCCAAAGTCCGTGGTACGGCCCGGCCAGTTATTGTTGATGTCGCTGGAATGGGTGAAGTCGGCAAAGCCCTCCTCGCGCCAGCCCATGACGAAGCCGAGGGAGAAGGTGGCATCGACGTCGTGTCGCAGGTACACGCTCTTGGCGTCATCCCGCACCCGCAGGCGGAAGGTCACGGATTCGGCGGCCGGATCCAGGGTGGCCGGTTCCAGTTCGATCCGGAGCTGGTCCTGGCGAATGCCCGCCCGGGTGAAGCTCAGGTGGGCCCGGGTCACGCGAACCCGGTTGTTGCCGTTCTGCTCGATCCCCCGCAGCCCGATGTTGGCGGCATCGCCGGCAGGACTCTGGTTATGACAGCCGCCGCAGGCCTGGCCGCTGACGAACAGGTTACTCCCTATGGCGCCAGCAATGGTGGCGCTAGTATTGTCGCCCGAACCCCACAAGCCAGTATCCGGATTGAAACCAAACCGGTGGCCGCTGCGCCAGTCCCCCCTGGGTCCGGCGGTTGAGGCCCCAAAACGCTCGGCCAGCCGGGCCGGCAGGGTCTCGTCCGGATGAACGCCCCCCGGCAAAGCCACGTCGGCATCGGAGAAGTTGTACCAGAACACGTTGTCGTGGCAGGCGGAACAGGCCTCGACGGTACGGGTAGGCCCCCACCAGTTATCACCGTCCGGCGTCACCCTGGCCAGTTTCTGCCGGGCCAGCACATCCTCGCTACCGGCGATCAGCACCAGCTCGTCGCGGGTCTCCTGACCGATGTGGCACTTCACGCAGTTGTCGACGCCGAAGGAGGCCTGGCGCGGAATCGGATCCCCGTTCGGCAGGACGCCATGGGAGGCATAGTTGCCCACATGACCGATGTTGCCGTTGTCATGCACGGCCTGCGGGAATCGCAGCTTGCTGAAGTCGTTGTTGCGGATGAAATAGGGCACGCCGGCGCGCACGCTGGGCAATGACTGTCCCCGGTGAATCTTATGCACCATCTGCTTGAAGTCGATGCTGCGGCCGCTGACCGGGTCCACGCTGCCCGGGTTGTGGCAGGTGACGCAGTACTGGGGCTCCACCCGGTTGCCGCCATGTTTGCGCAGGGTGCCGTCGTGGCAGGTGTTGCAGCTATCAAGAGAGATCATGTCCCGGGTGGCGTCCACCCCATGGGTGGGACGATCGCCGGTGGCCGGGATGAAGTCATACCAGGCGTTGGCCACCAGGCCACCCCCCAGTTGCATGCCCACCCGGTGGGTCCAGTCCTCGTTGTATTCCACGGTGTAGGTCAGTGTGTCACCACTGCCCTCGATGCGAACCCCCCGGGGCAGCGTGGTACCGTCCGCCCAGGTGCAGCGGACGGCCTCACCCAACTCAGCCTCTGCCTGAGGGCGATCGGAGAATTCATGGCTACCATGGGAGGCATCCTCCACACAGCGCCACAGCTGACCCACGTTATCACCGGTGATGGTCCGGCTGGCTTGGTTTACGTTGAGGTTGTAGGTGTAGCGATACTCGCCGTTGCCCAGGTTTTCCAGGGTACCGTTGTTCTCGATATTCCCCTGAATGGCATTGCCGAACATGGGCGCCCCGGTGGGGTTGTTCTCCGAGACGGCCGGCATCCAGCCGGAATCGGCCACGGGACGCTCCCGGGTAATGTAGTTCACCCAGTCATAACCCTGGCCATATCGGCTTCTGGGGGCCAGCTTGGCGAAGGTAAAACTGGCCGCGGACAGGTTCGTGATGGGGACACCTCGCCCATCCAGTAGTGTGAATTCCACGACTGGATGGCCATTAATGACATCTGCACTGGTGATCTGGAGACCCGGTCCGGCCGCCGGTTCATCGGGCAGTGCCGGCAGGCCACCGCCTCCGCCGCCGGTGGTGGTCTCGTCGAATCCGCTATCACTGGCCAGGCAGCCTGCAAGCACCAGGGCCAGCAGGATGATCATGGCCCCATGCATGCCGTTCCTCACGACGGCATTCATGCGGCCATGACCCTGAGTCTGTCCCGCCTCACTGATAGCGGGCGGTGGTGAAGCCCCCCCGCCGGTGAACTGTTCCATTCTCGATCGTCTGATTCGTGCCATGCTCCCCACCTCCAGGTTGATTCGCCGTGGACGCTCGCAGCCATTCCGGCAACAGGCCGGAGATCGCTCATCCATATCGCCCAACCCATTGAACTCGTTGTTATAAAAGCAATATCTAGAACCGATAGCGCAACGTGCCGGCAATCAGGTGTGATGTGTAGTCGGGGCTATCCTGATCCAGCAGGATGAGGTTGCCGACACCGGTCACCCCCACGTTATCCAGACCCCAGTCCTTTTCCTCATAACGCTCCACCATGTAACGCAGGCGGAAATCCAGGTTCTGACGCAGCCGGTAATCGCCGTACAGGCTGAACTGGGTCAGGCGTGATTCCAGGCTGGGATAGACGCCGTTCCCAAGTTCGGATCTCACCCGGGCACGGCCCGAGCTTTCGATATGAATCAGTTCGGTCCCCAGGGTCAGTTTGCCCGGGCGAACCGCGTATTCACCACCCACGCCCAAAGTGAAGGAATCCTCATCCCGCTGCGAACGCCAGAACTCGCCGCCGGGTCGGGTCGGGGTCGGTGCCCGGAAACCGTCCTGGTCCGCCTTGACGTTTTCGTAGGCATAGAAGGCAAACGCGGTCAGCCGATCAGTGGGCACGTAGGAGACATCCATGGCCCAGATCTGTCGCTCGGCGGACTGCAGCCCCAACTCGGAACGTGAATAGTCATCGTCGATCCACTGCACCCGCGGCGTGAATTGCAGCCGCCCATTGGCCTGGAAGGTGGCCAGCAGGGTGATGCTGTGGCGATCCCGGTCCGCAAGGTAATACTTGCGCAGGGTTTCCGGCGCGGTATCCC
>NZ_JAJNQM010000106.1:0-8850 GCF_022227785.1 Ectothiorhodospira lacustris
CGATCAGAAAGGTATCCAGGACATAGATACTGTCGTCCGGTGCGATTTCGATGCGTACCGGCTCGTCAAAATGGCCGTCCCGCCCCCCGGGCGCGCCCAGCCTCAGATGCAGTGAACCATCCCCGTGGAAGGCCTGAACATGATGGCCCTCGGTGACGAGGATGTGTCCCCTTGAATCCACCACCAGTGCCTTGGGAATCGACAGTCCGCCCAGATATCCCCCCTCTCGCCGGATGAGCCTCAGAAAAGCACCATCGGCATCAAACACCTGGATCAGACCATTGTTCTTGTCCGGCATGAAGATGCGCCCGTCGGCAGCGGCAAAGGCATCCTCGGGATACTGGGGGAACCCCTCGATCTCATTGGAGTACCTTTCCCGCTCTCGACCCGCCTGATGCAGAAAATTTCCCTGAGTATCAAAACGCAGGACACCGAATTTCATGGGATCGGTGATCAGCAGGGTACCGTCCGGCGCCACGCGGATCTTGCGCGGACTGCGCAGCAGCCCCGGCTCTTCGCGCTGCTCATAGGTCCCGATGGTCCCCCAGCCCCGCAGGAACCTGCCTTCAGGATCAAAAACCTTGACCACCGGGCCGGACTCGCCGACATCCAGTACGTAAAACGTCCCGTCCGGCCCCACGGCCAGCGACTCCGGCACACTCAGGGCTTCCGGCGCCGTCCCCCACGTTCCGAAGTGCACGGCCAGTTCTCCGTCCTGATTCAGACGCAGAATCCTGACCACACCGATGGCGCCGTCATCCGTCTTTTCTTCCCAACGCGCCAGCACCCACAGGGTACCGTCGGGACCCACCGCCATATCTCTGGCCCCCTTCTGCGCCCAAGTGGCCAGGTGCAGCCGCTCGGACAGCATGGGTTCGGGTGCCTTGTCGGAAGGCGCCAGGACCTGCAGTCGAAGCCGGGGCTTGCGGTCGGCATCCTGCATGTCGTCCAGGACATATAGCCGCCCGGCCGCATCCACCTGCAGGTCCCGCAGGAACATGAACTCGCCGGTACCGCTCCCCTGTCGACCAATGACACTGAGCAAATCCCCTCCCGGGGAGAACTTGAGAATCCGTCCATGGGCAGTGTCCGCAAGGAAGACGGCGCCACTGTCATCCACGGCAATAGGACCGCCCCGCCAGGCCATCTCATCAGCCGGAGAAGCCAGAATGTTCAATAATTCGCCCTCGGCGGACAGGCGCTTCACACGATGGGTATCCCCCACATGGATGGTGCCGTCGGCGGAGATACGAAGGTCACGGATACGGCCATACTGGTGTTCCAGGCGACCATTGGGGCCACTGAAAAAGGCCAGGAAGCGGCCCTCCGGCGAGAACTTCTTCACGCCTTTGACACCCGAAAAATCCGACGCGGCCTCCACCACATGGATATTGCCTTCACCGTCCAGATCCAGATCAAAGGCACCTCCCACCTGATTGACCTCACCGGTCAGGGTGATCGCCTCGGCCAATCGCTCAGTACCTGGAAACAGCCTCAGCAGGGGTGATTCACCACCCATGGCCATGCGGGAGATGATCAGTTCCCCATCGCGGGTAAAAACTCCGTTATGGACATAGCCCAGCGGGCGGCCCTCATGGATCAACGGCACCGGAGTCGCTTCCGGCTGCAGGGTCTGCGCATCCAACCTCGCCATCGCCGCCCGGCCATCGTTGACCTGCTTGAACAGCACATGCCAGCGCCCCTGGGAATCCTGTAACAGGCGGGATGCCTCGATCGGTGCCGCCTGGTTCGGCAGATTGAGGTCGACGGTACGGACCACGTCATACCAGAGGCCCGATTCCGCGCTGCTCGACGGTTCAGACCGGGTATCCACCGTCCCGATCACCTGGACCACCGCCAGCGGCGGGGTCATGAGTTCCAGCAACGACCCCAGGGCGGCGAGGTGCTCGGCCGACAGCGCCGCCTCATTGATCCAGTTCTCGAGCCGGCGCCTGTCCGCCGCCAGCAGATCCAGGTCATGCCCCCGCAACGCCATCGCCAGCGCGCGATAGCGATCCGGCAAGAGGCCATAGGCGGCCAGGGCGCGTACCGTGAGGCGATCCTGCTGCTCCAGTGCCAGCAACTCATCCGGCCATGACGCTGATTCCGCCCCGGACATGCACGGCAGCCACAGCAGTAACAACAGCACGGACCCACGCAATGCATTCATGACATGAACTCCCATCACAAAAAGACCGCCCGTTGCCGGGCGGCAAGGGTGATTGACATCCCGTCAGGCTATTTTCCTAGCGTGATTCATCAGGAATCTGCGGCTCACGTTCAACAGCCGGGATGGCCTCGGGCCGGCCATGCAAGAGAGCTCTGGACACGCCGAGCAAACGCAATGGATCCCGCAGCATCGCCGCACTCACCGCCACATCGGGCTGGATGCCCGCGGCCGTGCAGCGCTCGCCCCCGGGCAGCAGGACCATCCGGTTGGTCAGGCGCAGCACCGAGCCATCCGACAGGCTGACATCCGTCTGGCTGCTGCACTTGCCGAAGGTCGGCCGCCCCACGACCTTCGCCCGACCATGGTGTTGCAGCGCCCCGGCAAACACTTCTGCCGCACTGGCCGTATCCGGCCCCACCCAAAGCACCATGGGGATATCCACCTTTCGTCCGGGTGGCGCATGGAAAATGGCGGGATGGCCGTCAGCCCCTTGCACACTGCCCAGCACGGCACCCGCGGGCAGGAACAGGGCAGCCATATCCAAAGCTTCAAACAGATCCCCACCCCCGGATACCCGCAGATCCAGGATCAGGGGCATGTCTCCATCACCGGAGGGACGCGGTGATGCAAGCACGAACTCCAGTGTTGCCAGCAACGCCGGCCGTGTCAGGCCGCCGACGAAATCCCGTACCTTGAGGATCCGCTGCCCGGGCGGCCCCAGCAACTCCACGTCCAGGGGACGAAATCGCTGCCGGGTAATCACCTGCATCACAGGCTCGGCATTTAGTCCGCCGGGCAACAAGGTCAGGGCCACGCGGCTTCCCTCCGTCCCCCGCAGCACGCTCAGGAGTTCCTGGGGAGAAAGCCCGACCACGGAAGCATTGTCGACCTGCAGCAACTGTGTGCCTTCCTCGATGCCGGCCAGGGCGGCAGTGCCGCCCTGGTAAGGCAACAGTATGACCTTGCCGTCCTCAAACACCAGATCGGCGCCGATCCCCACCCAGGCATCCCGGCCCAACATGGGAGAACGCCACGTGCCCGCGGGAAAGTAACGGGCATGGGGATCCAGGGCCTGGAGATCCTGCTCCAGATTCCCGACGGTCAGCCCCTGCAGGACCGATTCAGCGGGCGGATGCAGTGCACGTTCCCGGATGACCTGGCGAATCTCATCCAGGGGAGTCGCTGCGTCACCGCTCCCGCTACCCCAGGCAGTCCCTCCAGAGAGGGTCAGACAGACCAGCAACAACGCCAGACTCCGTTTCAACGAGCCAACTCCAGGGACAGCTGCATGAGCAGTTCATATTCCTTCTGCAACGCCTGACGCTGCTGCTCCAGTTGACGACGACGCAGGTCTGTATCACTGTCGCCAAGACCACTGCCTTCCAGGGCATCCAGGGCGGATTGCTGCTGGCCCATCTGCTGTTTCAGGTCGGTCAGGCGGGTTTGCAGTTCCCGAACCCGCTGATCACCCCGGCCGTGCTGCGCACTCAGACTCGCCATCTCCCGGTCCAGGGCCGCCACGTCCGCATTGAGTCGGTCCAGACGCGTACGCTCCGCCGCCACCTGCCGGGTCTGCTCGGCCTTGCGGGCTTCCAGGTCACCCTGTTCACCTTCCAGTTCCCGCTGAGTCCTGCGCAACGCCTCCAGACGTGCCTCACGTTCCTGCACCCGGGAGTCATAGGCACCGCTGCCCAATCCCTGAATGCCGCCCAGAAGCCCGCCTTCCCGGGGGTCAGTGGAAGTGGCACAGCCTGCCAGCAAGACCATGGGCAGGGCGATCGCCATCAGCCTGCAAGCCTTCATACGGACAGCCTCTGATCGATAAGGGCCAACTGGGCGCTGCCTTCCTGCAGCTGTCCCAGGTTGGCCTGCAGGGCCGCGACCTCCTGCTCCAGACGGGCGATGTAGGGATCATCCTTGGGTCGACCCTTGCTTTCCTGGGCCAGAATGGCGTTCTGGACCTTGAGCTCGTCTTCCAGGGTCTTTTCCAGCTTCTGCGCCGTCTCGATACGGCCTCTAAGGTCATCCCTGCGGGCCTGCAAGGCCTTGCGGTCCGCATTGCCGGCGTTGTACCGAGCCCGCAGGTTGCGGGATTCCGTTTCAAGCTGTGCAATCTCGGTGCTCAGACGCTGGTTGTAGGCCAGCGTCGTGGTATTGAATTCCGCCACCCGGGCGATCTCACCATCCAGGAAATCCTCGGTGCTGGCATAGGCCTGCTTGCGCTTGGCGATTTCGTTGCCCACGGCAAAGCCGATCCCGCCCCCCAGCAGGGCACCCACCGCGGCACCGCGCTCGCGGTCGATGGCATAACCCAGCAGGCCGCCGATCAGGGCGCCCCCCGCGGCGCCCTCCCCACGGGTACGCTGCTGATCATCCATGGTGGCGCATCCCCCCAGCAATGCCACGGCGCACAACAGTGACAAACCTTTATGGGTGTTATTCATGGTCTTTCCCCCTCACGTTCAGTGTCGAATAAGTCATTAGCCGTCGCTAAAGTCCCGAAAACGCTCCCGGTAGTCTTCCAGCCAGCGGTCCAGATCGGCCCGGCGCTCTTCATTGAAGTCCTCGGCATGGGTCCTGAGCAGTTCCAGCACTACCTGCTCCCGCCTGGGTGTCTCGCGGGCGGCCAGAGCGGCAAAGGCCTGTTCAATATAGGCTGGTTCGTAATCCCCCAGAGCGGAGACCTTGTCCCGGTAGCCCTGCAACTGTTCCCGGGCCGCCCCGTCAAGGTCCCTGATCGACGCCTCTACCGCGGTCACCTGCTCCTGGTAGCGGGTGGACAGTTCAGCCAACCGGCGAGCGGTTTCCAGGCTGCCTTGCAGACGGCTGAGGCGGGATAAGTAGACACTCAGGTTCACCCCGTTGCGGGCGGCATCCTGGGCCAGACTGCGGGCACTCTCCCGCTGGGCCAGTTCCAGACGTTCCCGGGCCCGGTCCATGTGCGCCTGTACCGCGGTCAGCGGCTCCCTCAATGCGACGTTCTCCTCCATCAACCGGGCCAGGATGGGCTCCACCGTGCCCAGTTGCACCGCGGCCTGGGCCACCAGGTTGTCCAGGGTTCGGCCCACAGGCATGGTGCGCCGCAGGTCCGCCCGGTACTGTTCGTATTCCTGCTCGATGCGATTGCGCTGGGCGGTGCTGACCACCACGTTGGCACCGATGGCCAGGCGCACGCCGGTATTGAAAGACCGCCGCTCCTCCATGCGCCCCTGATCCGCATTCCAGGCATAGGCATCCAGTTCAGCCCGCAGAGCACTTCTGAGCTCTGCCTGCGGTGTGGAGACGCTGCCGCCCCGGACGGCCACCCCGCCCGGCTTGCCCTGCCAGACCTCGGGCCGGAACAGGCCGGCGGTCATTTCCTGGGCATTGCCCAGCAGGTCATGGAAACCCAGGGTATCGGCCCGGCGCAGACCGACGGACCGCAACTGATGACGGGCATTACCCAGATGCCAGGCATATTCATTGATCTCACGCTCGGGAAACGACAGCCGGTCATTGAACGTCCCCGCCTGCAGGGCCGGCAGACCACCCCGGGCCGCATATTCCCATTCATCTTCGGTGGGCAGGCGCAGGAAACCGGGGACACCATCCACCCGGGGCAATGCCAGGGCGCGCTCCGGATGCTCTGGATCGAACAGCCACTGGTTGTAACGGCGGATGAAGGCCTGAATGTCCTGGTGGCTGACAAAGGCCAGCGGCAGGGTCAGGGCATCCCGCAGGGCCCGCCCCTGCAAGGTCGGCAATTTCTGATCCTCCGGGTCACCGCTCACCGCCAGCAGGGAATCCATGCCCATCACCGCCACATACTGGGCCCGGGTCAGCTCATACTTGGCCAGGATGATGTCCCAGCCCTGCCCGTCCGTACTGGGAAACGAACCACTGATCTGGGTGCGCTGCAAACCCTCGAAGATCCCCCCGGAGGCATCCCCGATCTGGATGATCCGCTCACGATCCCCCCAAAACCCGCTACCGGGCACCCGTACAGCCCGAAACACCATCTCGGCGCTGTTGGGCATGGGCAGGACGATATCCCCTGCTGCAGGTCGGGGATTAAAGAAAGTGGGGGTGAGTGTCTCGTCGGCGCCTGCCCACGAACTCATCAGGGTCACGACCAACAGCACCCAGGGGTACCAGCGTCGCCGGTTCACCCAAACACACCATTCACTGTTCACGGATGGCCTCCGCAGGATCGATATGAGTGGCCCGCCAGGCGGCCACCAGGGAGGCCAGGACCGCCAGCGACAGGGTAGCGACGATGGCCATCAGGACATGGCTCGGCGGCAGGGTGCAAAAACGCTCGCCGGGCGCCAGCTCACTGGCAAAGGTACGATTGATCGTCATGGCCAGGGCGGCGTAGCCGGCAAAGGCAGCCAGCAGCCCCAGGGCGGCGATCATCGCCCCTTCCGCCACTGGGAAGAAAAACACATGCCGGCGCGCCAGTCCCAGCAGACGCAATACCCCCAGATCCCGCCGCAGACGTTCCACGGAAGCGTAGAGACTGGCGATCAGGACCGCCGTCCCGCCGCTGATCCCCAGCAGGGCGATCAGCTGGAACAGTCGGCCCAGACCGGCGTCCAGGATCCGAATGCGTTCGATGGCTTCCACCTGGGCGATGAATTCAATGCCTTGAGCCTCCAGGCGTCGGGCCAGGGCGGGCACCTCATCAATGCCGGAGGCATAGAGACGAAATCCCCGGTAACCGCCCCGGGCCATCTCGAAACGGCGGGTTTCGGGGTCCTGGATCACCGCCCGCTGGGTGGCCGTACGCAGCACCCCCAGCAACTCCACCGGCACCACGGGGCGATCCAGGCCGGTCTGTCCCAGGACGGCCAGCTCCAGCGACAGAGGTGCCACACCCCGGCTACCGACCACCAGCGGAGTCTGCGACAAGCCGGCATCCCGGGGCAACAGGACAGAGACTAGGCGTTCGCCCGCGGGGGCGCTGCCCGTGAAGCCGCCCCAGGGCGTCGGATCGACGCCCAGGTGGGTCGCCTGCTCAACCGTCAGGGACAGACCCACCGGTGACCAAGGCAGATCCGCTCCGGCATGGAGCTGCACCTGCGTCACATAGGGCAGCAACCAGCGTTCCTGCCCCCGGAGCTTCTGTTCGATGGCACGCAGGTTGGACAGGGTGACGGCCGTCCCCGGGGTCAGCAGTTCATAGGCGTGCAACCGAGCCGGCGGGGTGAAGCCCAGCAGGGTGCGGATTCGTTCCGAAGATGCTTCCTGCATCCGGGCAAAACCGGTATTGATCACCAGGCCGGTGCGGGCAATAGGATCCAGCGGACTCTCCAGCAGCAGGATGGCGCCGTCAAAGCTCAGGTGAGGCTCCGGCGTCTCTCCCGGCCAACCCCGCCGGGGTGCACCGTAGCCTTCCTTGTAGGCTTCCACATCCAGTACCAGCGACAGGGGGGCGTAGATCCGAGGCAGATGCCCGGCCCGGGATGCCAATACGGAGACGATTTCCAGCACTTCCTCGGCCTGCTCGGTGCGCCCCGCCCGCGAACGGGTTACTCGCACCGTGAGACGATCACCGGCGGACACCCCCAGGCGACGCGCAGCCTCATGGCTGAGCACCAGCTGATCCTCGCCAGGGATGCGGGCGCCGTTTTCCAGCAGCAGAGGGTCTCCCGCCGCCGTGGGCACCAGATCGAACAACTCGGTACGGCCGGTCCCCGAATGCACCACCTGCAGCACCGAGGACAGGGGCAGAATGGTAGGCGTGACAAAGGCCACCCCGGGCCACCGTTCGACCTCGTCGAACCATGCGGGGGCATACTGCCGGGTCTGGGCGGGCCTGATCTCCCGGAACATCGGGTCCTCCACCAGACGTTCGCGCAGGGTCTCGATGGTGCCGTGCTTGAGCCCCATCAGTACCAGCAGGGGGGCAATCACCGCCGCCAGGGCCACCACCAGGCACAGGGTGAGTATCCAGTCATGGCGCAGATGGGCGGCCGCCAGGGCGGGAATGAGTCGAAACGGGCTCAGGCTGTTGGGCATGGAGACCTACTGCGCGGCATGGAGCGGACGACAGACGGAGCGAGTCCTTTGCGCAGTGGTCTGTTGCACATCGAAGGTATAAAAACGGTCGGCATGGTCGGTCACCAGTTCCACGTCATGGGTAACCATCACCACCGCCACACCTTCATCGCGAGTCAGGGCATGAAAATCCCGCATGATGTCCCGCGCACGGGTCTTGTCCACCGCCGCCGTGGGTTCATCGGCCAGCACCAGACGGGGTTCATGGGCCAGCGCCCGGGCAATGGCCACCCGCTGCCGCTGCCCTACGGAAAGGGCATGAGGCATACGATCCAGACAGGTCGCCACCCCCAGGCGCTGGGCCAGTGCAGTAATCCGCCCGGACTGCCCACCGACACCACCACGGATGCGCCCCGGCAAACGGATATTGTCACGCACACTGATAAAGGGCAGCAGGCCACCGGTCTGCAGCACGTAGCCCAGATAGTCGCGCCGCAGCCCCGCCAGTTCGGCCTCCCGGGCACGGGCCCAGAGCACACGCACATCAATAGGCACAGTGTCCTGACGGGGCCTGAAATGAAAACGGTCCGCCTGGGTGGGTTCCATCACCATCGCCAACAGATCCAGCAAGGTACTCTTGCCGCAGCCGCTGGCGCCCACCACCGCCACCAGTTCGCCGGCGCTGACCGAGAAGGCCGGGA
>NZ_JAJNQM010000107.1:0-8521 GCF_022227785.1 Ectothiorhodospira lacustris
GAGGGAGTGATGGAAAGGGAGGGCGGGAGTGAAAGATAGCGGGGCGGAGTGACGGAAAGAGGATTTTTCAGAGCTTCCTCGGTGTGTTTCTACCGCTGGACGAGGTGAGTGGTGTGGGTGCTTTTTCTGGTGCTGAGGGTGCGAGAGGTCGTTTAAGTCCGTTCAGCCACATGCCTGAAACCGCCGATTCCGCTAGGATATCGGTGACAACTCCGCTCCTGCCCGTCGATGGCGGGCTTTGGCCGGGGGTTCCCAGCCTTCCAGTTCAGCTCATATGGTCGTCCTTACATCATGAATATGCTTGTCAAACCCCTGGTCATTGTCGGCCTGCTTGCCCTTGGTGGCTGGTATTACTACGCGCCTTACTACACCGTGTCCCAGATGCAGGCAGCAGTGGAATCCCGGGATACCGATAAGCTGGCCCGCCACGTGGATTTCCCGGCCCTGCGGGAAGACGTGCGTCAGAGCCTCAATGAGGTCCTGGCCCAGGAACTGGCGGATTTTCGCCGGGATAACCCCTTCGGGGGGCTCGGCGTGGCCGTGGCGGGGGCGTTGCTCAAGCCGCTGGTGGATGCCGTGGTTTCTCCCGCCGGGGTATTCACCATTATGGAGGGGTATATCCCCGAGCCCGATGGCCGCGGCATGAGCTTTACTGCCCAGGGAGAAACCCGGACCCGCATGGGGTATGCGGGTCTGGACCGCTTCGTGGTCACCATCGAAAGTGAGCGTGACCCCGTTCAGCAGGTGGATCTGATCCTGCATCGACAGGGGAATTTTTCGTGGAAACTGGCCTCCCTGGGCCTCCCCTGGGCTTCCGGGGTCCGGCCCTAGGGGGGACGGGCCGGCCTCACTCCGCCCTGTTGCGCTCCTCCATGGGCAGATAATGGGCGTCGGTGGTCCCCGTATAGATCTGCCGCGGCCGTGCAATGCGGCTGACCGGGGCCTGGTGCTGTTCCCACCAGTGGGCGATCCAGCCGGGCAACCGGCCGATGGCGAAGATCACCGTGAACATGTTGGTGGGAATGCCCATGGCCCGCAGGATGATGCCGCTGTAGAAATCCACGTTGGGATAGAGCTTGCGATCCGCGAAGTAGGGGTCCGACAGGGCGATCTCCTCCAGCCGACGGGCGATGTCCAGCAGGGGGTCGTTGCGGTTGAGCACCGGCACCAGTTCCTGGGCGATCTTCTGCAGCATCTGGGCGCGGGGATCGAAGTTCTTGTAGACCCGGTGACCAAAGCCCATCAGGCGGACCTTGCTGTCCTTGTCCTTGGCCAGCTTCACGTATTCCTCCGGTGTGATGTTGCCCCGGTGGATCTGATCCAGCATGTTGAGTACTTCCACGTTGGCACCGCCGTGCAGCGGCCCCCACAGGGCGCAGACACCGGCGGCACAGGAGGCGAACAGATTGGCGCCGCTGGAACCCACCATGCGCACGGTGGAGGTAGAGCAGTTCTGTTCGTGGTCTGCGTGCAGGATCAGGATCAGGTTCAGGGCCTTGCTGACGATCTCCGGACAGACGTACTGCTCGTAGGGCTGGGAGAACATCATGTGCAGGAAGTTGGGCACGTACCGCATCGCCGGATGGGGGTACATGTAAGGCAGGCCCTTGGAATGCCGGTAGGCGTAGGCCGCGACGGTGCGTACCTTGCTGATGAGGCGGGCCGAGGCCTGACGGAACTGCTGCTCGTCTTCGAGTTCGTGCA
Organism: Ectothiorhodospira lacustris; assembly: GCF_022227785.1. Taxonomy (NCBI): domain Bacteria; kingdom Pseudomonadati; phylum Pseudomonadota; class Gammaproteobacteria; order Chromatiales; family Ectothiorhodospiraceae; genus Ectothiorhodospira; species Ectothiorhodospira lacustris. The sequence continues at coordinate 1,705 of NZ_JAJNQM010000107.1, forward strand.
GTTCCGGATAGAAGCAGGAGAGGGCATTGATCATGGCGGACAGGATGGCCATGGGCGGCGCGGCCCGGGGGAAACCCTGGAAGTGATATTTCATGCCTTCATCGATGTTGGCGAAGCGGGTCAGATCCGCCGAGAAGGAGGCGTATTCCTCGGCCGTGGGCAAGGTGCCGTTGATCAGCAACATGGCCACTTCGATGAAGGAGGGGCTGTCTGCAAACTCCTCGATGGGGATGCCCCGGTAACGCAGGATGCCCTGGTCACCGTCGATGAAGGTGATGCCGCTCTCGCAGCTGCCGGTATTGCCGTAGCCCGGGTCCAGGGTGATGTGGTTGGTCTGGCTGCGCAGGTTGGAGATATCAATGGCGCGCTCGCCCTCGCTGCCCTCCACCACAGGGAGGCTGAGGGTCTGCCCGTCCAGGGTCAGGGTGGCGTTGCCTCGGGACGTGGATGGGTTCGGATTGGTCATGGAAGGACCTCCAGGGCGGGTGGGGGACAAAGTGACGGTTGGGCCGTAAGAGACTCAAGATATTCAATGCGGGCATCACTCTGCAATGGGCAAGCAGGTGCACCCCGATCGGATGCATGGCTTGAAGCGCTGATCGGGCACCTAAGGCGTTTTCTGCAGGCGTCTCAGCCGTTCCATGAGGCTAAGGCCTTGGTGTCCCAGTTGCCTGAGTTGGTCAGCCAATTGCTGTTGCGGCCCGAAGCGGGCTTCATCATAGCCATGGTGGCGGGCAGGCAAGTCCAGGCCATGGTCACCGACCGTGAATGTGTTGTCTCGGCTGAACAGGGCCTCCGAGCGCGGTGAGGGTGGCGGTGGTGATTCGGCTGGTGACGCCTCATCGGGTTCTTCCGGAGCCGCTCCGGTATCGTCAGGTGCCTTGGTATCGAGCCAGCACTGACTGAACAGGCGCCCGGGCGCCGTCACGGGCGGGGCGTTTTCCAGGGCATCCGCCATGCGCTGGAATGTCCTGTGGGAAGGGTCGTGTTCGGGGAACAAGGCCACAGGGTACTGCAGCAGTACGGCGTTTCGCAGGCTCTCATCCCGCTGGATGAAACTCAGGAAATTGACCCGGGCCTTGAGATATTTTTCAACGGCGCCGCTGAAGCGCTGGAAGACATCCCGTGCCTCATGCACATCGCCCACCATGTTGACCAGGACCTGACAGTTCACGTCCCCCCGCCGCAGGGCCAGCCGCAGCAACGAATAAGCGTCGGTCAGGGAAGTGGGCTCGGGGGTCAGTATCAGCAGCATGCGGTGGGCGGCACCGATGAATGCCAGAGTAGTATTGGAAATGCCCGCCGCAGTATCCAGCAGTAGATAGTCGAACTCCCCCTCAATGCGGGCCAGTTCATTGGCCAGGTGCCGGCGCTGGGGTGTGTCCAGATCCACGCACTCGGCGATGCCGTTGGCTCCCGGGACCAGTTTCAGACCATGGGGGCCTTTCTGAATGACCGCTTCGATGGAGTGCTCGCCCGAGAGTACGTGTTCCAGACTGTACTCAGGCCGCATCCCGAGCAGGAGGCCGGCATTGGCCAGCCCCGTATCCGCGTCCAGAATGCAGACCTTGCGCCCACGCATGGAGAGGCACAGCCCCAGGTTGATTGCAATACTGGATTTGCCCACGCCACCCTTGCCGCTGGTAATGGCAATGACCTGGGGCCGCCGATCCTCTGCGCTGTTTGCCGATCCGGGTGGGCGCGTCGGATCTCGCGGGGCCTCGGTTTGAAGGTTGTCGGTGCTGGGCATGGTCCTGCTGTGCCTGTGGGCGCTGACATGGAGAGGAAGGCCGATGGGGTGATCCATGGGCGGGTCGAGTGACAGCCCTGATCGGCAGTTTGTCGAGAGACGTACTTTATCTCAAAATCCGCACTATCATTGCGACTAAACAATATTTGTGATTAAACAGTTTAGTGTTGTAATTCTCACACCCGGCACGGCTGACCGGGGCTTTTCTGTTTGCCACCAGAGCGAGGGACAAGCGGTATGCATGTAACGACCCGCCGGGCCGTGGGGTAGTCATGGCTCAGGAAAATCCACTGATGGAGACGATGCCGAGCCTGCCGCAGGTCCTGTTGAATATCCTGGATGCGATTCAGGATGAGCAGGCCGATCTGCGCAGCCTGGGCGAGATCATCCTGCAGGACCCGGCCATGACCGCACGCCTGATCGCGGTTGCCAACTCTGCTCACTACGCCAGGGCCGGAGGCTGTCGTTCTCTGGATCGCGCCATCATGGTCTTGGGGCAGCGCACGGTGAAAAACGTGGTCATGACGGCGGCGATGAAGCAGATGTTTGACGAACTTGGCCGCCGTCATCGCCGCTTCCTCAAGGAATCCTGGCGCGGCACGCTGGTCACCGCCACCCTCGCCCAGGCCCTGGCCGCCCTGACCCGTTATCCTCGTCCGGAAGAGGCTTACCTGTGCGGCTTACTGGTCAACCTGGGACGCCTGGCCCGGCTGACCCTGGATGAGTCCCGTTATCCCGGACTTCTGGAGACGGCGGAGGACGATCAGGATCTGATCCGCCGGGAACAGGCCACCTACGGCAGCAGTCATTGCGAAGAGGCGGCCGGCCTGATGGCGCAGTGGGGGCTGAATCCCCTGCTGAGCGACGCCGTTCGCTATCATCTGGAACCGGCGCGGCAGGTGCGGGATGCCCATCACCTGGTGAAGCTGGTGAATCTGGCACATGCGCTGGGTGCGGGTGAGGCGATCACTGAGGGCGCAGCGGAGGCCGCAGACCTCCTGTTCGGACTCAACGAAGGCTTGAGCAGTGAATTGAGGGATAGCGTACAGGAAGATACCCGACGTCTGGCGGCGGCACTGGAGATTGAGCTTGATGATCGGGACCGGACGGCTTCCGACCGTCGCGCCGAGCAGCGGCTGGGTCAGTGTCTGGGTGATCTCGGTCAGCTGGATAGGGTCCAGGGAGAACTCAGCCAGGTTCGAGAGCTCAGACAATGTTGCCGGGCGGTGCGCAAGGTCCTGTTCATGACCCTGGGGGTGGAACACAGCCTGCTTTTTCTGGTCGATGCACGCCGCGAGCTCTTGAGTGCCTGGACCGATCCGGCGGATGATCCCGCCTTTGTGCTGCCCCTGGAGCGGGGCCGAAGTGCCGTCACCGACACCTGCCTGGATGGCCGCCTACAGGTGCTGTCCCGGTCCAAGGGCGATGATCTTCCCGTGGTGGATCGTCAGCTCTTTGGGGTCTGCCATGCACGGCGGCTCTGGCTTCTACCTCTTGTCGGGACGGACCGTACCGTCGTCGGGGTGCTGGTGCTGGGGGTCGTCTCCGATACTCAGGCCGCCCAGCTGGAAGAACGTCGTGGTTTTGTGCGGGCCCTGACCGGAGAAATCGCCCGGGCGTTGGGCAATGGTCCCCCCCTTCCCGCGGGTGGCGACCCCGATTTGCAGCGGCGCATCAGTGAAGTCATCCATGAGGCGGGCAATCCCCTGACCATCATCCAGAATTATCTGGCCATGCTGCGTATCAAGCTGGGAGAGACCCATGATGTGCAGCAGGATCTGGACCTGATCCGTGAGGAGATTGATCGGGTGGGGCGCATCCTGCTACGGATGAAGGACGTGCCGGCCCTGGGGCAGGCGGATGACGTGCCCATGGATCAGCTGGTTCGGCAGGTGGCCGAAATCTTCAAGGGTTCCCTGTGCCGGACTCGTGATGTCGGGCTTTCCCTGAGTCTGGCGGCGGGTGAGGCGGGCACTTTCGGTCACGCCGACCACCTGCGTCAGGTCCTGACCAATCTGCTGAAAAATGCCATTGAGGCAGTGAACACGGGGGGTGAAATTCACGTTGCCACGAGCGCCCCGGTGAACCTCAACGGCTCTCGCTACGTGGAGTTGACGGTTCGGGATAACGGCCCCGGTATCCCGGAGTCGATCCAGTCGCACCTTTTCTCTCCCGTGACCTCCACCAAGGGTGAAGGGCATTCCGGCCTGGGCCTGAGCATCACCCGGCGCCTGATCGACGAAATGGGCGGGAGTATCGTCTGTGCCAGTGGCGCACAGGGTACCCGCTTCCAGATTCTGTTTCCGCTCGATGGTCAGGGATGATGCGACCATGAACACTTCCCGGACCCTGACTGATGAACTCAGCATCACCTTTTCACGAACCGCAAGATCCCGCCTCCGCCCGCATTCTGCTGGTGGATGATGACCTTCGCCTGTTGACGAGTCTGCGTTCACTGCTGGAGTTGCATGGTTTTCGGGCGGATACGGCGGGAGGCGGGCGTGAGGCCATGGACAAGCTGCGGGAACGCAGCTACGACCTGGTGCTGCTGGATCTGGCCATGCCCGAGGTGGGGGGGCGGGAGGTGCTGCGCTTCATGGCCGCCGAACAACTGCCCTGCATCACGGTGGTGGTCAGTGCCAATAGTTCGATCCAGGACACGACGGGTGCCCTTCGGGATGGGGCCTACGATTACCTGAAAAAACCCTTTGTATCGGAAGAGCTGCTGGCCACCGTCAACAATGCCCTGCGTCGCAAGCATCTTGAGGAGATGAATCGTTGCATGCGGGGGCGCCTGGAACGCTCGGAACGCCTGCACCGACTGATCGTGAACAATTCTCCCGATATCGTCTTCATTCTGGACGAGGCGGGACACTTCAGTTTCATCAACTCCCGGGTGACGGATCTGCTGGGTTATGCACGGGAAGTCCTGCTGGGGTGCCCGTTATTGTCGTTGGTGGACGAGGAAGACCAGGAAAAGGCACATTATTTTCTGGGTCAGGTGATGCGCCGACATCGGGATGTCCGTTCCGTGGAGTTGATTTTGCGTCCTTCCGGGCAGATACATAGCCGAAGACACTTCGAGGTGGCGGTCTGGCCCCAGCAGGAAGAGCTGGAGCATGGTCCCTTCGGTGATATGGCCCATTCCATCTACGGGACCGCCCGGGACATCACCGAGCGCAAGGAATCCGAGGCCTTCATCACTTTTCAGGCCTATCACGACCTGCTGACTCGCCTGCCTAATCGGGCCCTGTTCAAGGACCGGGTCAGCCTTGCCATTGCCCAGGCCCGGCGCAAAGGGGTGCGGCTGGCCGTCATGTTCATCGACCTCAACCGTTTCAAGGTCATCAATGATTCCCTGGGACATACTCTGGGGGACCGGCTGCTGCAGGCAGTGAGTCAGCGGCTACTGGCTTCCATCCGACAGGGTGACACCCTGTCCCGTTTCGGCGGTGATGAATTCACTCTGTTGCTGCCGGAGGTCCAGGATGCCCACGCCGCCGGACAGGTGGCGCAGAAGATCATCGACTGTCTGAGCCGTCCCTTCCAGATCGGTGGTCACGAGCTCTATGTGGGAGCCAGTATCGGTATCGCCCTGTATCCGGAGCAGGGGCAGGGGCTGGATGAGCTGATCAAGCACGCCGACATCGCCATGTACCGGGAAAAGCGTTCCCGCAGGAACGGGTTCCGTGTCTTCGACCCCGAGATGGGCAGCGATGCCCAGCCTCTGCAGCTGGAACAGGATTTTCGGCGGGCGCTGGAGCGGCGGGAGTTTCAGATCCTCTATCAGCCCCAGGTGGATGCGGACCGAGGCCGCTTGGCCGGCGTGGAGGCGCTGGTCCGTTGGCCTCACCCTGTCCATGGTGTGCTCAGTCCTGCGGATTTCATTCCCTTGGCGGAAGAAACCCGTCTGATCATCGACCTGGATCATCTGACGCTGCGTTCGGCTCTGGAAGAGGTGGGGCGGCGTCATCTCGGGGGCTGCGCCGACATGAGACTGGCCGTGAATCTCTCGGCCATCGTGGTCGAGCATGACGATTTCGTTGCGCGGATCAGCGAGACGTTGTCGGAGACCCGTTTCCCGCCCCATCTGCTGGAGCTGGAAATCACCGAAAGCCTGCTGATGAGCGATGCCCATGCCACGGTGGAGAAGCTCGCTGCCCTGAGTCGGCGGGGGATACGCATTGCCATTGACGATTTTGGGACGGGCTATTCGTCCCTGAGCTATCTGCAGAAACTGCCGGTGCATACCCTGAAGATCGATCGCAGTTTCACTCAGGGGATCAACGCCCGCGAAGATCAGTCCTGCCTGGTGAATGCCATCGTGTCCATGGCCAAGGGGCTGCAGATGGGGGTGGTTACAGAAGGGGTGGAGACCGAGGTGCAGATGGATTATTTACGCAGCCTGGGTTGTCCGATGATGCAGGGGTATCTGTTCGGGCGGCCGGCGCCGTTGTCGGACATTCTCGAACGACCGTTGCCGTTGGGTAATCGGGTAAATGGTCACCTTGATGAAGCTCCGCGACAAGCCTAGGGGCGGTCTGTCAACGGCGTGTCACAGTGTCCGGTTAAAGTGACGCACCTATCGCGCCCCGGGATCGGGCGAATTCCCTCCGTTCCGGACCTGTACCGTGACTACCTGCCAGACCATAGAATGCATCCTTGCCCGCGGTGAACTGCATGCCCTGTTCCAGCCGGTCGTAGCCTTGCAGCAAGGCGGGATCATGGGTTACGAAGGCCTGATCCGCGGTCCCTCCGACAGCCCCCTGCATGCCCCGCAGAAATTACTGGCCGAAGCAGCCCGCGCGGGGTGTCTGTTTGAACTGGATCTGCTCTGTCGTCGAGTGATTTTGGCGCGCTTTGCCGAGCTGGGGCTCCAGGGCCGCCTTTTCCTGAACGTCAATCCGGATGTGCTGGCGGATCGCAATGCGGTTCATGGCATGACGCTGCAGCTCTTGCAGGAGAACGGCATCGCCGCTGAGCAGGTGGTGATCGAGCTCACCGAGCAGCAGCCCATCCATGAGTACGACATCATGCGCGAGGCGGTACGACATTACCGGGAAATGG
>NZ_JAJNQM010000108.1:0-8354 GCF_022227785.1 Ectothiorhodospira lacustris
GGGCAGAAGTCAGTCCACGAGGTATTCCTGACGGATGCCGAGCGTCGCGAACTGCTTCATGACATGGCCCTGATCCTGGATGAGGAAGAAGACCGCTTCCTGCTGCTGCGTTTGGACCCGCGCGGGCGTGTGCATACCTTGGGCAAGGGCACGCAGCCCCACGACCCCACACTCTTTTATATGGGATGACAGTCATGGCGACCTTGTTTCTGGACAGAGCTCAACTGGAACTGCGTGTCGATGGGGAGGCCCTGGCGCTCTATGAAGGGGGCGAGCGCCGGGGTACCGTGCCGATGAAACTGCTGGAGCGCGTCGTGATCCAGGGGCGACAGACCCGGTTGGAATCCGGCGTCCTGGGTCGTTTGGGAGAATTCGGGGCAACCACACTCATCATGAGTCCCAGGGCACATCGTCGTCTGGCATTGGTGCTGGGACCAAAACACAACGACGCAGGCATTCGCATCGCCCAGGTCCATCGATTGATGGATGACGCCTTCTGCCTTGCCTGGAGCCGGGATCTGGTGCAGGCCAAATTACATCGGCAGTTGCGTCTGCTGAATCGTGCAGTGCTGGCAAGACCGGATGTCCGTCGGGCGCTCACGGGCGCGAGTGAAAGCTTGGGGCGTATCCAGGTGGAACTCTCTGATGGCGAGGTGAATATCGTCCGTCTAAGGGGGCTGGAGGGTGCCGCCGCCCGGGCCTCATTTCAGGGATTGACTGCCCTGTTTGCACCTTCATTGAACTTCACGGGCAGAAATCGACGCCCGCCCAGAGATCCGGTGAACGCCTGCCTTTCCCTGGCCTATACCCTGCTGCACTTTGATGCCGTGCGGGCCGCCCATGTGGCAGGTCTGGACCCCTTGATCGGGTTTTATCACCGTCCCAGCATAGGCAGGGAGTCGCTGGCCAGTGATCTGATCGAACCCATGCGACCCGTGATCGACGAGTGGGTCTGGGCCCTGTTCCGAAACGAAGTACTCCGGGTGAGTCACTTCAGCCAGGATGGCGATGCCTGTCTCCTGGGCAAAGCGGGGCGGCAGAGATTCTACGAACACTGGGAAGCCCGGAGCACCGCCCATCGCCGATGGCTCAGGGCGCGTTGCAGCAAGCTGGCCCGCTATCTGCGGGATGAAGGTCGGCAATGGCTTGAAAGCCCCTTTGAAGAGGCATGAAACATCATGGCGACTCGATCCATCCCATCATCACGGCCGCGAATGGCGGCTTCTGACCGCAAGCCACTTTATCTGCTGGGACCGGAAGCCCGGGAAGTCCGTGCACGGCCGACCAGTCTCTGGATCAGGGGAGTGCTGGCCACGGATCTTACCGATCTGTTCTAGGCGGAAATGAACCTGTGCTGCGGCAACTTTGGGGATCTTAAACGCCATATGCAGGTGGAGAATCATTCATGAGCCAGACAAAACTCCGGGCTTGGCTAATTTGCTACGACATTGCCGATAAAAGCAGACTTGGACGCCTGCATAGGTTCATCAAGAAGCATGCCCAACCTGTGCAGTACTCGGTATTCCATTTTGAAGGCAGTACTGCCCAACTGAGGCGCCTGATGCGGGATATCAAGACCTATATCAAGCCGAAGGAAGACGATGTGCGGGTGTACCCCATACCGGAGAAAGTGCAGCTATACACCTTGGGCAGGGGGCTGCTGCCGGATAACCTGCATCTGGAGTCTTCCCTCAGCCCCGGGCTGGCCCGCTTGGTGCGGCCTGGAGAATGGCGGGATTGATGATGTCTGAATTCATTCATTCTCTGCCGGCCGCAGCGAGAAGAAGCGGTCACGGAACTTAAGAGTGGCCCAGAATTCGAGTGGCGCACCTAGCACAGCCTGCAGGTGATCCAGGCCTTCTGGGCCTGGATGGAAACCCAATGCAGGCATCACGAATGCTGCCCTCCAACCCACTCACCAGTTCTACCTCCTCTACTTATCCAGCTTATTCTGAATGAAATCCCAGAGACCGCTCATATGGCTAACTGGTTTTCTTTCTAATTCATCACGGCCGCAGTCAGGACAAGTGCGCACATAGTCTCTACCAGCGATGAGAGCGTCCCTGCTGGGAGCAAAGGTTTTGATCCAACCACATTTGGTACAGCACAGTCTAAACGGCGGAGGCTTAATCATGATTTTGAAAATCATGAGGAAGCGAGCAGGATGCGGGCAATAATCCCCTCAAAGTAGTGTGCATGGCAGCCTCCCCCCCCCCTGTGAGTAGTTATGTCGACTTTGATATCGGTTTCAAGTCTCAATCCCTTCTTCATCAGGGGCTACGTTCTGAGGGAAAAATACGCCACATCGGTATTCATCTTCGTCTCAATCCCTTCTTCATCAGGGTCTACGTTCTGAGAGAACATGTCTCAGGAGTTCATGGGGACAGGAGGTCTCAATCCCTTCTTCATCAGGGTCTACGTTCTGAGGTGAAGATGAGGCGATGTTAAAAGAGTTGACCGTCTCAATCCCTTCTTCATCAGGGTCTACGTTCTGAGCAAAAAATAGTAGGAGTGTACGTTTATGTCAACGTCTCAATCCCTTCTTCATCAGGGTCTACGTTCTGAGGGGGCGACACCATCGAGACTTTTTAATCAATAACTTACAAGAGGGGTTCCAGAAAAAATTTCGGTTTGAAAAGTGATACTTCAAAATCGGACCTCCATCGCTGCCAGTGCCCTCATCTTAGCCCAATTACTGGCCTTGACCAAGCTCCATAGCGACTAGATGGTGACGCACCGCAATAATTCCCTCTTGAGTTGAACCTGTATAGTGGTCCCCTTCCGTGTCAAGCCGCCGGCCCACTTCCTAGGAGTGGATGGCCTTGGGGCTTGATGCGTAGCCGGATACCAGGATGATTCCAAAAATTCATGCAGGGAGTCCGGCAGTCCGGAGGCAAACATTGCCTGTATTGCCGATCTGATGCGGTGTAAGGTGTCGTCGAGGATATTGGCTGATTCTCACCGCAACCCTCAGGCCTAGGAAAAACGGGATAGAAACCTCTAACATGTTGATTTTAAGATAAAATCTTAGTGAATGCTTTGAATTTTCCGCAGGCACAAAGACCCTGCTAAGGCGCCTGCATGAATGCCTCATGACATCGAGGCACCGAAAAGTAGGTCCTGATGAAGAAGGGATCTGGAAGCTTCAGCAGTTCATGCAGCAACGATGAATTTTTTCAAAATAGTTGACTTTATTGGTTTGGCCATGCTGTTCCTTGGTTAGATAAGATTGATCACCAAAAAACACCAGATGATTCTGAGCTCTGGAGCAGGCAACGTTTAATCTTTTTTTGTCTAGCACAAAATCCAGACGTCCAAAAGTACGGACGGCGGAATAACATACTAGGCTCGCCTCACTGCCTTGAAAACTATCGACAGTGTCCACTTTAATCGTCAACTGACCCAGTTGAAGTTCGCGGTGACTGTTCCCTTGTGCGCCTTGCTTGCGTAACTTTTTTTCTATCATTCTTACTTGAGCGCGATAGGGGGTGATGACTGCTACATCGATTGGCTGTTTCAGTTTATTTCCTCCAGATTGCTTCCGCAAAAACTCAGCCAGCACGGCGGCTTCGATGGGGTTTTCCAGACTTTTCCCCTGCCTGCCCTGGCGATGACGACCCTTGACATTCACCCACTTCAGGGCAGGTAAAGCCAGGTCAGAGGCTGCTCTTTTTGTGCACTGACCATTAAACAGCTGTCGCTCGCCGTCTTCCGTATAGAAGAGCTCCGCCACCAAATCCCCAATGGGGGAAACCATGCGGTATTGTTCTTTCAACCGAGCTTTGTGAGTGTCCTGAAGGTTGTGAAACAATTGCTCAAAAAAGCTGTTTTCCAGAAAGGTTTCATCCAGGAAAGGTAGTGCTTCACGACTGCACTCTTCCCGCAGTAGCGGGGCCACCGTGGGCGGTAGTTGGTGGTGATCGCCAATCAAAATGGCCTTGCGTGAGCGCAAGAGCGGGATCAACAGCTCGGGTACGGTGGCACGGCCGGCTTCATCAATAATCGCCAGATCAAACGTCAGGCGGTTCATGCCCAAGTACCAAGAAGCCAAACCGACGCAGGTTGCCCCCACCAAGTTGTGTCCATTGAGCAGCATTTCTGCGACCTCGGCATCGGGTTCGGAACGCTCGCCCTTCTCTGGCTGGGCTTTTTGACGCAGCTGTTGCAAGCGTTGTTGCCATTGGTAGAGCAGGTCGGTCTCCTCGCTGCTCTGGCAAGTGAACACAGCCTTTTGTGCCGCGGCTTGCCAGGCATCAAAGGTGGCCGTCATGCGGTTTTCCAGAGTGAAGGCCTGAAGCTTAGGCTGAACCTTGCTTGCCAATCCTAGGCGCAACAGGTGCAGGCGGCCGTTGTCCAGACCACCGGTTTTTATAAAGCGGCTGAGGGCATTGTCGACGGCGGCGTTTTGCTGTGAAACCACCAACACCCGCAAATCCGCGCGGGCACTGAAGAGCTGATGCAGCAACTCAACAATGCAGGTGGTTTTTGCGGTGCCTGGTGGGCCCTGCACCAAGGCCAAATGGGGTGCGGTCAGGCAGGTCTCAATCACCTGCTTCTGCGTGGGAGTCAGCTGTGAGTTCTGCCAGGACAGTCCCTGTGCTACCCGCTGTTGCCAGAAGGCATCGGGTTGGGTTGACAGGTATTCCGGCATCAGTAGCATTTCTTTCAGATCCGGTGCCACCAGTTCATCCCGGATAAAGGCATCCAGCGCTTGGCGCTGACGTTGCAGGCTGTTATCCCGTTTACTCAGGCGGAGTTGCCAGCGTTCTTCCTGTCCGCTACTCAAGCTTTGACCCAGTGCATTGGCAGGCGGAGTAAAGCACAGGCTAAACCCATTGGTGCTGGATTCCAGCAGGAGATTGCAGTGCCGGGACGTTGTCCAAGCCATCCGCCGCCAGCGCGAGGGGGTCTCCTCGCGCCCTAGTGCTTTCCACACAGTTAGTTCCAGTTGATAGCCGTTTTCTTCCTGCTTGAATCGGCCCAACTCATCCAACCACTCGTCCAGACTCAGCGACCCTTGTTCATCACTGACCAGCAGGGCCTCGGACGTCAGCGGCAAGCGCCACTCCCGGCCCTCCCCGGCAACCGGGGCGGCGCGTAAATCCAGAGTGTGCTCATTGGTGGTTTGCTGATAATCCAGCACGGCCAGCCAGCGTGCCATAAAGTCGGCCTGCTGTTGACGACGCGCCTGAGCTTCGGGCACCAAAAGCAATTGTTGGGCCAAAAACATGAGCCTGTTAAAACTATCCGGTGAGGCAATGTAAGGATCATCCGCCAGTACGGCATCCACGAGTTCCAGTGCAAAAGGCAGCATGATGCCGTTGAGGTCGGGCTGGGCTTGCGTCTCGATGCTGGCGACTAGAAAGGTACTGTTCCGAGCGTCCGGGTGCACCGTCAAACACAGGTCGTGCTGCCGTATGCGAGCGCTTTGTTGCTGCGGGTTCCACTCCACGAGTTGCCAGCCTTCCAGATCCGGCTGCCGATCCACCAGAAGATCGAAACCCCGGGTTTTTTCACTGACCAACAGGCTCAGGCGCTGGTGATGGGGGTTGAGTGCCGCCGGCGCACGATTGGTCACCCAGGGGGCGCTGAATCCCTCGGCCAAGGGCGCTTGTTTCAGGCAAAGATCATGACTTTTGAGCCAGACGTCAATGATGCCTCCCACTGGCAAGTTGATGCCAGGTTCATCCAATGCCTGATGGGGCAAAAATACCGGCAGGCTGCCATTAAAAAGATGACCGCGATAACCTCCTGCAGCCCTTTTCTCGATCGTCATTTTCACTGGCTCATGGGTCCAATGGTGTTCTTCAAAGAAGCGACCGCGCGCTACACAGCCGTAAAAACGCCTGCTGTTTTTACGATCGGCCTGAATCACTTGAATGGGTACCGCATCGCTTTGTGGGTAATCGGCCAAGAGCTGGCGCTGATACTGATCGGTACGGCCTTCCCGGCGTTTTTCGCCGGTGAGTTGCAGAACCTGCCCAAAGGCGAGGGGGTGACCTAGCTCAGTGGCGGCATTCAAACGCACAACCTTGCCAACGTAGAGCCATTCCGCGGGCAGGGAAAACGCCGGCAACGGTAAGTCTAAAAGTTCCTTGTGTGCTTGATGGCTGGCCAGTTGATAGACCTTTTGCTGAAAATAAGCCCGGTAATCGGCATGGGCCTGATAACGGCAGAGGGCGTCTTCCACGACCAGTTCATCAGATCGCAGGGTTTCACGGCGCAGGCGACTAAGATTGGGCTTTTGTAGCTCGCTTTTAATCAATCCTTGCAGCCCTTGAATTTCCGCAAACAATGGGCGATGCTCATCATCCAGGCGCTTGAGTTCTGCAAGCAAGATACTTTTGTAGTTGGTCGCCTTTTGGGCCCACCACACTTTTCTCTCCGCTTCGCTGGCCGCTGACAGTGACTCCCGCTCTGCTTGCAGGCCATCAATACGATCGCGCAGTTTATTTTGATGAGCGCGTTCCTTTTCGGTCATTTCATTAAAAATAAAAGCTGCACAGGTGGCCGTCACGGAAATGCCTACAAAAACAGCAATAACAGGAAATGGCATAAATTAAACCTCGTTGTTTTCGTTGTTTTCGTTGTTTTCGTTGTTTTGATTCATTAAATCGATGGCCAATGCGAGGAGCTGAACATCCTTGGTGAGTCGGTATTCGGCAATATATTGTTCAGTTTGCTGCATCCTGAGATTAAACTTTTGCCCCTGCTGCGCCAGAATCGCCATTCGGTATTCATGATCACTGAGATTTTGCGCGCGCAGTGTGTGTTCACGCTCAATGATTCCTTGTAATTCGAGCACCTTATGACGTATTTCGTTATCAGAAATGTGTTTGTCACGCTGGCAGGCGGCCAAGGCGGCTTGGGTTTGTTTATGCGTCTGGTATAGGTTAACCAAGTCTGAGGACAGGCTGGTAAGATTTTGGACGACAGACAAGCGCTGATTCCCCGGGAAATGATCCAGTGTACGATTGATACGATCCAGTAAATTATCTGTGGTATTGGATGCTTCATTTTGTGGCAAAGGGGTTGATCCTTTGATCGTTGAAGAAGCAACTCGACTGGTGATGGGGTGGGTTTTCTGCACGGTGATCTCTTCAGGGCTGACTGTTGACAAAAAAAGAAAGATAAACACGCATGGCGCGATGGGATGCGGCTTCCAACCGCACAAATTCTTGTAGATTTGTCTGCTGCTGACAACGCGCCTCTTCCAACTGTTGAAGAATACCATCAACCAAGTCGCGATAATGCCGCATGGTTTTGTGCACCTGCTGAGCAATGCTGCGATTTTCCTGCAAACGATGATCAATAGCTTGGATAAAGGTTTGGTAGTTCTGCTCGCGGGCTTTGCGATCGATCTGCAATATTATAAGATCATTATCCAATTGATGGCTCAAGGCATCCAACTGATCTTGAAGTGCACGAGTCACACGCTTTTCCGTGCTATATCGAAGATAGGCAAGACCGGCATCGAGTAAAGACAAACCGGCATCAATCATCGCTGCGGCCGGATTCAGCTTGCCTGCATTTTTAGTCACCAATAACCCTAAGCGCTGCACACCTCGTGCTAGACGTGCTTCCCGTGTACCGCCGACTTGGTTGGGGTTGATAAAATCTCTAAAAATTGGCACTGTCTGCATAAAAGCCTCCCAAGCATGCTGCGTAAATTGCCAAAACTCTGAGTTAAAAAAACCTAGAGTGACAACTGAAAATTCGCCAGTGCCTCGGTTAAATAATCTTTGACCTGACCTTCATCCAGTTGCCAAGCTGTGATTACAGGGGCAAAGGTGATTTGCCGTGTCATTAACCGCTGGGTGTGGCTTTCCTCAGGCAGGCAGGTCGCCAGCCGCCCCAGCCAGATATCACCATTCTCCAGGGGTCGAGTATCCGGCTGTAGCGCTAGGTTTTTAACTTCAATCTGTTGTCTGCTGTGGGCGCACCAGTGATATTTCCAAAGTTCCGGTGGCGAAGGGTTTTGATTCAAACCTTCGGCATAAAGAAATTCCACTTTTGCTTGCACTAACGGCCAGTGATAAACAGACGAATTTTTGGTCGCTTGTTGTTGGGCAGGCATCCAGACATTGTGTTTTCCAGTAAAGGGCAACTCCTGTCCAGGCAAGGGCAATTTTAAGGAGTAATAACGCACGGCAGCCTCTTCCAGCGGCTGGAGTTCATAACTCAAGGTCCAATGGGGGTGTTTTTTCAAAAAAGCCTCAGCATCAGAAAAGAGACACATAAACAGAGCCTGATTTGCCTGCTTCAGCCGGTCGTGGCCGGTTTGATGTTTTGCATGATCCTGCAATCGAGCCTGCAATGCCTCAGTTTGCATTTGGGTACTGCTGCGTCCCTCA
>NZ_JAJNQM010000109.1:0-8255 GCF_022227785.1 Ectothiorhodospira lacustris
ACGCCGTCCGCGCTATCCTTCCCCGCCCTGAACGGCGCGGCAAGCTGGAACCTGGTTACGGCTTCAACCTCAGATTTTCTGCACTTCTTCGATCAATTCTCGGCGCACACAAACCGCCGTGCTCTTGGGCAAGACGGGCTTGCCTCTGGCTTCGAAATGCGCGCGCGTAAACGCAGCCCCGAACAGGAGGATCATGGAGGAATAGTTTACCCAGAGAAGGAGCAGCGCCAGAGAGCCGGCGGCACCATAGGTCGATGCTGTCGCAGTATAGGCCAGGTAGACGGAGATCAGGGAACGGCCTACCGTGAACAGCACTGCAGTGATTAACGCGCCGAGCAGGACGTCTCGCCAAGACAGCACCACGTCTGGCAGGATCTTGAAAATTGCCGCGAACAGGAACGTGACCACGAGCAACGACAGGAATATCTCCATGCCCACCATCGCCCAACCAGGAACCGGTAGCCATTCGTCCGCGAACGCCATCACGCCACGCAAAGCCACTGATAATATGAGCGAGACCAAGAGGGTGAACCCGATGGCCAGGATGATGGTCAGCGACAGCACCCGGCTCTTGACGAAGATCCACACGCCGCTCCTGGAGGGTCGCGGCGCGACCTCCCAGATCTGATTCAGGGACAGCTGCAGTTGGGCGAAAACCGTGGTGGCACCGACTACGGTGGCGATGATCCCAATCAACGCCGGCCAGATGCCACTCTGATCGATCTGCGAATTGATCACTGCTTCCTGCACCATGCCTGCCGCTTCCGGACCTAAAGTCCCCTCGAGCTGCCCAAAGAGTTCACCCCGGACAGCACTCTGGCCAATCACCAGCCCGACCAGAGTGACAATCACTAACAGGATCGGCGCGATGGAGAAAACGGTGAAGAACGCCAGCGCTGCGGCATAAATGAAGGCCTGGCTCGCCAGCAAAATCCGGCTTGCAGCAGCCAGGATGCTGAGCCAGTGCCTCACCGGAGCGGGGAGTTTTTCGTAGATACCGAAAGGCATGGGTCGAAAACGCCTCGTCTTTGGAGTCAATGTCGATCTCTTACCACCCAGTATAGTGGCTATCCGATCTTTGGCGCAGATCGGCGGCCGTGCGAGGTGGTGATGCCCACGTGAGCGATTTCGCCATCGGCCTTCATCTGCTTGAGGACGTCCATGTGCACGAAGTGGTCCGTGCCGGGCAGGATGAATGCTTCGAAGGTCGGCACGTGTTCGCAGTTTGCTTCTATGTTGGTCGGCCAGAGGTCGGCGATGACCCAGTCGCGCAGGCCGGTGTCAGTGGCGTCGACGAACATGCTGGCGACGAAGGGCCTGGCGGCGGCAACGAAGTCCTGGCCCAAGGGCTGCAGTCCAGGCTTGGACTTCCTCTGGGCTCAGGCCTTGTCCGAGGTCATGGAACGTGTCGACGCGTTCGACCTGTTCAGCCTCGACCACGGCGCGCACGTCTGCACCGAATGCGATGACGTGAGCAATAGCGTGCCGCTTTAGCCATCGATTCCGAGCCAGGTGAGTGTAACCGTCGCCCGTGCCGGCGGTAAGCCGTAAGGCTGGAGGGTCGGTCCCGAGCCCGCAGGCTGTGGGGACGGAGGCTTAGTGAGCTCAGGCGTGACGGTGGCGTTCACCTGCAGCGTCGTACATACCCCAGGCCATTGATCCATCTCGTCGGCGCCGGCCTGAAAGTTCGTTCGGATCGTGAAGCGCGCCCGGGTACCCCCCGGTGCAATGACGATTTGATTTGCAGAGGTCCACGTACGAGCCGGTGTGCTGGTAAACGAGATCCGCACCGGGTGGGGGTAGGTTTGAGCCAGTTCGATGGTGCCGCTGATTTCGATCGGCGAAACATAGTACGCCATGAAACGACGAGCGTTGCTCATCGAGTCGCTGGTGCCCGAGCTTGGAATCTGCGTGGCGCCTGCTGGGCGCAACGAACCGAGTATGACTGCACTCGACGCCGGCGCGGGATCGACGATGATTTCCTGGTGACTGACGTGGGCACCTTGTTGCGGGCTGGCAGGCAGCGTCCCTGCCACTTTCACGCAGCCACCGGGTGAGTTTTGAGGGACCAGAACCCGAAACGACCGGGACGCATTGCCTGCGGTGACGACCCGATTCAACGGCACGGTCACGATGCTGTTCTGTGCCGAGAGGGGGCGCGTTGTGAACTCCACGGACGTGTTGGTGGGAGCAGGTTGACTCAGCGTCACGGTGGAACCAGCGGTCTCGCCGGGTTTGAGGATGTCGTTGGCAAAGGTTATGGATTGTATGGATTGGGCCGAAGCGGCGGTGCCGATGGCCATGCAGCAGAGTGCAAGGATCGTGGAGTGCCCCAGTCGGTATTTATGAATCCGACGCCAAGAAGGGCTGGTTCTCGTACCAAGGTTCTTGGGGTGCATTCTGGCCATCCTCTCAGGCTGGTTTTTGGTCCAGAGCTAAGGAGCGAAACCGTGGTGGCAGGCTCATTCGTAGCATGGCTGGAGGGTATAGGCAATATAAAGCGTCCTTTCGCCGGCCGGTGCCTGCTCCTCGCCGACAACGCGGCTGTCTACGACCCGTTGCTGGCGGACCTGGGCACCCCCTGAACCCCCCCGGGCTCCACCAAGTCCTTGTGGCCTTCTGTTCCCCGATTTGATGAGCTACGCTACCCGGCCGCCACGGCCGCCCTGGTGCGGCCGGCTCATCGTAAACGGAACCGCAGCCCATGATCCTCACCCTCAACCAGCTGGAACGGCACCTGTTCAAGGCCGCCGACATCCTGCGCGGGCGCATGGATGCCTCCGAGTTCAAGGAGTACATCTTCGGCATGCTCTTCCTGAAACGCTGCTCGGATGTCTTCGAGCAGCGCCGGGAGGAGGTGCGTGACCAGCTCAGGCAAGCGGGAGCAGGCGAGGCCGATATCCTTCAGCAGATGGAGGCCCCCGACTGGTACCGCGCCACCTTCTACGTGCCGCCCCAGTCCCGCTGGTCGCACTTGCTGAACGAGGCCCATCAGGGCGTGGGCAGCGCGCTCAACAAGGCGCTGGCCGGCCTGGAGGAGCACAACCCCAGCCTGGCCGGGGTGCTGGAGCACATCGACTTCACCCGCAAGGTGGGCTCCACCACCCTGCCGGACAAGAAACTCCGAGACCTGATCGTTCACTTCAGCGAATACCGCCTGCGCAACGAGGACTTCGAGTTCCCCGACCTGCTCGGCGCCGCCTACGAATACCTGATCCGCGATTTTGCCGACTCCGCCGGCAAGAAGGGCGGCGAGTTCTACACCCCGCGCCCGGTGGTGCGCATGATGGTGCGGCTGATGGACCCGCAGGAGGGCCACAGCGTGTATGACCCGTGCATGGGGTCCGGCGGTATGCTGATCCATGCCAAGGAGTACCTGGAGGAGCAGGGCGGCAATCCGCGTCGGCTCAACCTGTTTGGCCAGGAGGCCTCCGGCTCGGTATGGGCCATTGCCAAGATGAACATGCTGCTGCACGGCGTGAATAGCGCCGACCTGCGCAACGACGACACCCTCACCGACCCGAAGCACGTGGATGGCGGCGAGCTCAAGCGCTTCGACCGCATCCTCACCAACCCGCCTTTCTCCATCGGTTACACGCCGAGCCGGCACTTCCCGGAGCGCTTCCACTACGGCAGCGTGCCGGAGGGGGCCAAGAAGGCCGACCTGATGTTCCTGCAGCACATGGTGGCCTGCCTCAAGTCCGATGGCCGCCTGGCCACCGTCATGCCCCACGGCGTGCTGTTCCGGGGCGGTGACGAGAAGCGCATCCGCGCCGGTCTGCTGGAGGATGATCTGGTGGAGGCGGTGATCGGCCTGGCGCCCAATCTTTTTTACGGCACCGGCATCCCCGCCAGCATCCTGGTGCTGCGGGCCAAGGGGGCCAAGCCCGATGAGCGACGGGGGCAGGTACTCTTCATCAACGCCGACCGGGAATACCACGAGGGCCGCGCCCAGAATCACCTGCTGCCGGAGCACATCGAGAAGATCGCCAGCACCTACGACGCCTTTGAGGACGTGCCCGGCTTCGCCCGGGTGGTGCCGCTCGCGGAGCTGCGCGACAACGACTACAACCTCAACATCCGCCGCTACGCCGACAACACCCCGCCGCCGGAGCCTCAGGATGTGCGCGCCCACCTCAAGGGCGGCATCCCGGTGGCCGAGATCGCCGCCAGGCGCCCGCTGTTTGATGCCCAGGGCCTCGACCCCATGGGGCTGTTTACGCCCAGGGCGGATGACCCTGACTACGTGGATTTCGCCGAGCCCCTGACCGAAAAGCGAGACCTCAAACCCGCCATCGAGGCAGACGCCGGCCTCACCGCCAAAGAAGCCAGCGTGATGGCCGCCTTCGAGGCCTGGTGGGCCGAGCATGGCGGGAGCATTACCGGCCTTTCCGGCAACGGTGGCCGCCTCACCCAACTGCGCGACGAGCTGCTGGGCAGCTTCTCGGCGGCGCTGGAGCCCACCGCCATGCTGGACCGTTTCGCGGTGCGCGGCATCATTGCCGGCTTCTGGTTCGACAACAAGAACGAGTTCCGCACCCTGCAGGCCCGCGGCTGCCTGGGCGTGGTGGACGCCTGGCGCACTGCCATCGTGAGCCTTTTGGAAGACGAGCAGAGCAAGGCCAATCCCCTCGACCACCGTCTGGTCCACTTCCTGATGGAGGGCTATGTGGCCGAACTGGAAGAGCTGGCTGCCCGCAAGGCGGAACTAGATGCCCGCATCAAGGCCGCCGAGGCCAGGCCTGACGGTGATGACGGCGACGAGGTGGAATCCGACGGCAGTGAGGACGACGACGCCCCGACGCCGGAGCAGATCAAGGCCTGGAAGAGCGAGCGCACCCAGGTCAGGAAGCAGCACAAGGCCAAGGTGGCCAGCTTCGAGGCACACCTGAACGCCGCCGTGGACGCCCTGGACGAACTGGCTGCCGCCGAGCTGGTGGGCACCATTTTGCACAACGACCTCACGGGCATTTTGGAGCGCTATATTCGCCAGCAGCGCCAGCAGGTGATCGCCGCTTTTGAAACTTGGTGGGACAAGTACCGGGTGACGTTGGGGGAGATTGAGGCGGAGCGGGATGCGGCTGCGAGGGAGTTGCGGGGGTATTTGGAGGGGTTGGGGTATGTTTGAGGTATTGCCTCTCGGTGTACTCGTTGAAAAACAGCAGGGGGGAGGCACTCCACCCCGAAATGAACCGAGCTTCTGGTATGGCGATATACCTTGGGCGTCCGTCAAGGACTTCAAGGATGATCAGCTGGAATTGCTGGCTACTGAGGAAACAATTACCAGTTTGGGGCTGCGGTCTAGTACCAGCAGTCTCGTTCCTCCTGGTACTCCTATGGTCTGTACCAGAATGGCTGTTGGAAGGTGTGCCGTTAGTCCAACACCCACAGCAATCAATCAAGATATTCGGGCTCTGTATCCTAAAAAAGGTGTCGACCCCCGGTATCTTCTTCGCGTGATTGCAAGCCTGCGGGGAAAAGCTGAAAGCCTTTCAGTTGGCTCGACAGTAAAAGGAATACGCTCATCTGATTTTTTGGCAATAAAAGCCCATATTGCCCCTGAAAAAGAGCAGGGCACCATTACCCGCATCCTCGACACCCTCGACACCCAAATCCAGAAAACCGAGGCACTGATCGCCAAGCTGGAGAAGGTCAAGGAGGGCCTGCTCCACGACCTGCTGACCCGCGGCATCGACGAGAACGGCCAGCTCCGCCCCAGCCCCGAGCAGGCGCCGGAGCTTTACAAGGATTCGCCGCTGGGGTTGATTCCGAAGGGTTGGGGCGTTGGCTCACTGGGTGATCTGTCAGAAATTGTTAGCGGGGTTACGCTCGGCGGCAAATCAGGAAGCAGTGCATGGCCACTGGTGCCTTACCTACGGGTGGCAAATGTTCAGGACGGCTACCTCGATCTTTCCGAGGTAAAGCTAATTAGGGTGAGTTCTGTAGATCTTGAAAAGTATCGACTCCTGCCAGGTGATGTTCTTATGAATGAAGGAGGCGATTTCGACAAGCTTGGTAGGGGGGCACTGTGGCAAGGCCAGATAGGTCTTTGTATCCATCAAAATCATGTGTTCCGTGTTCGTACCACCCAAAGCGTACTGAACCCCCACTTCCTCACTGCCTTCTCATCGTCAGCCATAGGGAAACGTTACTTCATTCGATCATCGAAGCAGAGCACCAACTTGGCTTCAATAAACTCAACCCAATTGAAAGCTTTTCAGGTTTCACTACCATCCAACACTGAACAAGAACTCATAGTGAAAGAGCTACAGGCAATGGCCTCAAAAATTGAGTCTGAGAAAGCTCTCCTGGACAAGCTAATCATCCAAAAGTCAGGCCTCATGAACGACCTCCTCACCGGCCACGTCCGCGTCACCTCGCTGCTCGACCAGGCCCAGACCCCCACCCCGGCATAGATCGGGGCATCCGTAACATCAGGACCACATCGTTCAGGGAACCCTCCATGACCACCTTCGACAGCACCAAGCGTTCTCTCCCGGAACTGCTCAAGGACATCACCACCGGCAAGATCCAACTCCCCGATTTCCAGCGCGGGTGGGTGTGGGACGATGACCATGTGCAAAGCCTGCTGGTCAGCATCGCCCGCTCCTTCCCCGTGGGCGCGGTGATGCTGATGGAGACCGGCGGCGAGGTGCGTTTCGAGACCCGCCCGGCGTCACCAAGGACCCGAGTTAGCTGATCCTCGATGGCCAGCAGCGCCTCACCAGCCTGACCCAGGCGGTGGGCCTGGACACCCCGGTAGATAACCGGACCGCCAAGGGCAAGCCCATCAAGCGCCATTATTATTTCGATATCCGCACTGCCCTGGAGGGGGCGGATCGCCTGGAGGATGCGGTGATCGCGGTGGACGAGCATCGCCAGGCCCACAAGAACTTCAGCCGCGACGTGGATATCGACCTCTCCACCCGCCAGCTGGAGTGCGTCTGCAGGATCATCAGCAGGTCCAACTCGAGGATGAGGCGATGAACGCGATCCTTGAGGGCCACCGCATCCCCGCCGCGACGCTGCGTGACGATGACTTCGACGCCTTCTATCAGCAGCGCAAGCGCCGCCTGCTGGAGATCATCGAAAAGGCCATGGGCAAGAAGTCGTTGTGCAAGTTCGCCCAAGCAGCTTTCCGAACAAGCTAAAGTAGCTCGATGAAGTCCTGCAATCGGTCGGCGGTGACGACCAGGCCACAGGCTGCCAGAGTATCGAGATACTCCTTGGCACTTTTCGGAGGCTTGCGCAGGCTGGTGCGGTGGCGATGGACGGTCCTGAGCACCAGCCCCTCGTTCAGCTCGAACTGCTGTTCCAGGAAGGTATCGGGATGGACAGCCTCGACCCCGAAGCTGGCCAGGGTGTCGGTAGGGAAGTCCTTCAGATTGAAGGTGATAATTAGCTGCGCCCCGGCACGAATGGCTGCGGCCAGCACATGACGGTCGTCAGGATCGGGTAGCTGAAGCGCCGGGATCAGCGGCTCGTGTCCGGTGACCAGGGCATCTGGCACCGCTTGATTCATGAGTCCGACGGTTCGCGGTAGCGCGTCCGCCAGTTCGGGACGCTTCTTGAGCAGGTTGCGCGTCCACTCGTCGTGGATCTGCTCGGTCCAGCGCGCGGCATAGAGTCCCGAGATGGCCAGGCGCATCAACAGGTCCCGCAGGGGCGCGGGATAGAGCACGCAGGCGTCGTAGACGACTACGAAGCGCATCAGTAGCCCATGTCCAGGTCCTGAGCCTGATCGGCCAGCTCCTGTAGAGCAGCCTCGGAGGCCTCCTCCTGCTGGCGCTTGTAGGCCAACAGATCCTGCAGGCGAATCCGCCGGTGCGTGCCCACTCGGGTGAAGGGAATCGTGCCCTCTTCGAGCAGCTTGACCAGATGCGGCCGCGAGACATTCAGCATGTTGGCGGCTTCCTGGGTCGTCACCTCGGTATGGGTAGGCAGGATGGTCACGGCATTGCCCTGGGCCATCTCGGTCAGCAGGTCGCGCAGCAGCACCAGCGCCTGACGGGGCAGCACCAGATCTGCTCCATCCAGCTTGATATGCGCCCGGTCGCTCTCGGGCCGCTCACGGAGCAACTGGCTAAGCTCGGTGGCGCTGGCCCTGGCCAGATGGGTGAGCTCGCAGTTTTCAGGCACTGTATCTTGGGTGGCGGTGTTCATAGAATCTCCGCAAGGAAACCCGCGATTTCAATCGCGGGAGGAATTGCGGGTGCGCGAAGCGCACCATGTGGCGTAAACTTTGACCCATGGTT
>NZ_JAJNQM010000011.1:0-57374 GCF_022227785.1 Ectothiorhodospira lacustris
TCCGACCGGCCTTTCTTCTTGAAGCGCGGGAAGTCCGCACGCTTGGCGAAGAAATTGGCGTAGGCGCGCTCCAGGTCCTTGAGCGTCTGTTGAAGCGGGTGCGTCGGCGCATCGGCCAGCCACGGCGTTTCCGGCCCTTTGCGCCACTCGGTGAGCAGCTTGCACAGTCCGGCATAGCCAAGCTTCTTCTCGCCTTGCTCGTAACGCTCCTTCTGCAACGCCAACGCCTTGTTGAACACGAACCGGCACGAGCCAGCGAAACGGCGCATTTGCCGTTCCTGCTGGCCGTCGGGGCGTAGCTCAAACTTGAAGGCTTGGAGTTGTTGCATGCAGAGATTATAGTTTGGCCTATGAGCAACGACAATGATATTCGACACGGTCGGCATTGCGTTTTCAAGATGCACGTCCATTTGGTCTTTGTGGCGAAATATCGCCGAAAGGTATTTGATGCCGACGCCATCAACCGGTTGCGCACGATCTTCGCCAAGGTTTGCACCGACTTCGAGGCACAACTGATCGAGATGGACGGCGAGGACGATCATGTGCATCTGCTGGTGGAGTATCCGCCCAAGGTGGCCGTCTCGAACCTCGTGAACAGCCTCAAGGGCGTCTCCAGCCGTCTGCTTCGCAAGGAGCGCCCGGATATCGAGAAACGCTACTGGAAGGGCGTGCTGTGGTCCCCGTCCTACTTCGCATCCTCCTGCGGCGGCGCGCCGATCTCCATCGTGCGCCAGTACATCGAGCAGCAGCAGACACCTCACTGAAACCCAACGACGGCTACGCCGTCCGCGCTATCCTTCCCCGCCCTGAACGGCGGGGCTTGTCGCGCGCCGGGTCAATGACTTGCTCGGACATGAGGCGGGGGACCGTCTATTGTCTGGCGTGGCGGAACGCCTGACCGATTGTGTCCGGGAGGCGGATACGGTGGCCCGTCTGGGCGGCGATGAATTTACCGTGATTCTCACCGGTGCCAAGCAGCGCAAGGACATTCAGCTGGTGGCCCGAACGATCATTGATGCGCTCGCCATGCCCTTCCCCATCGCACAACCCCCCGTGCAGATTTCCGTCAGCATCGGGATCTCGTGCTACCCCCAGGACGCATCCTCGCCCGCCGCCCTGATGGAAGCCGCAGATCGGGCCATGTACCAGGCCAAGAAATCCGGTGCTAACCGGATGTGGTTTCACGATACACCCGAAAACACAGACGGATATCCTTGCTGAGCAATGCCTTCGCGGCCCAGTGGCCAGGCCGCCGACAGGCGGGCTGAGTCATTGGGCATACGGGTCGCTTTCACGGGAGAAATGGCGATGGCTGGCCATCGCATCGATGAAGGCCGACGCGACCCCGGCGGCATCGGCGCCGTCCGCCAGCAGGATGCCCTCGTCATCATCCATGACCGGCCCGACACCGGCCAGTTCCAGCAGATCCCGGCCGGCACCCAAGGCGAGTATCGTTTTGCAGTGACGGAACGTATTTTTTATGAACTCCATCGTATGCCCGTTGCCTGCCAGCGCCTGGACCGCATCGATTCCATCAGGCAGCACCAGCGCATCGAACAGGACGGCGGGAGAATTTTCCATCGATTTGTTGGCTTCTATGTGCTCGCCGGAATCACCGACGAACAGGCCCACCCGTGGCCCCACAAAATGCACCACTGCACCCGCATCGGCCAGCGCACCATACAGGCTCACCAGCGAGGCATGGTGGGCGCCATCTTCGACCAACACGGCAATCTGACGCGTGCGGATACCGCACTCGCCCGGTAACGCCATCAGTGACAACGCCGGAGATACGGTCACCTCCGGCACCTTTGGATCGGCGATGGCCTTCGGCATGGCATCGGGCACCGCCATACCCAAACCGCCCGCGACCTGGGCAGCCAGGGCCGGTGAGACGTTCACCAGGGAGGACAGCATCCGTTCACGGATGGCGAGGACGCCGACCTTGCTCAGCTCAAAGCGGAAGGCGGCCGCAATATGCGCTTTTTCGACAGCCGTCTGACTCTCGTAGAATAGCGTGGCCTGGGCATAGTGCTCGGCAAACTTCTCCGGCTTGCCGCGGACCTTGTCTTCGGTAATGACCTCGGGGAAGGACATGAATCCGGCAGTTCCGGCCTGAAAGGGGCAGCCCCCCGCCAATGAATTGGGCTCGTACGCCACGCGCCCCCGATGCAGGGCCTGGCGGTGCATGCCATCGCGTTGATTATTCTGCACGGGGGCAAGCGGTGTATTGATCGGGATCTCGTGGAAATTGGGGCCGCCGAGTCGCGTGATCTGCGTATCCGCATAGGAATGGATTCGACCGGCAAGCAAGGGATCATTGGAGAAATCGATGCCCGGGATGATGTGCGCCGCGCAGAAGGCGACCTGCTCGGTCTCCGCAAAGAAGTTGTCGGGGTTGCGGTTGAGCACCATGCGTCCGACGGGCAGGAGCGGCACCAGCGCCTCCGGGACGATCTTGGTGGAGTCGAGCACATCGAAGCTGAAGCCCTCGGCCTGTTCCTCGGTGAATATCTGCAGCCCCAGCTCCCATTCCGGGAATTCCCCCGACTCGATGGCTTCCCACAAATCACGCCGATGAAAGTCGGCATCAGCGCCTGCAATCTTCACGGCCTCGTCCCAGACGAGTGAATGGGTTCCCTGCCGAGGCGTCCAGTGAAACTTGCAGAAGACGGATTGGCCCTGATCATTGACCAGACGAAAGGTGTGCACGCCAAAGCCCTGCATCATCCGATAGCTGCGTGGTATGGCCCGATCCGACATCGCCCACATCAACATATGGGTGGACTCCGGCATCAGGGAGACGAAGTCCCAGAACGTGTCATGGGCGGACCCCGCTTGAGGCATGCCGTGGTGTGGCTCCGGCTTGAGGGCGTGGACCAGATCGGGAAACTTCATGGCATCCTGAATGAAGAACACCGGGATGTTGTTGCCCACCAGGTCCCAGTTGCCTTCGTCGGTATAGAACTTCACGGCGAAGCCACGGGCATCGCGCGCCGTGTCCTTCGAGCCCCGCTCCCCGGCCACCGTGGAAAAGCGCACGAACACGGGCGTGATCTTGCCCTTCTTGGCAAACGGCGCCGCGCGGGTGTACTGGGTCAGGGCGTCGTAGGCCTCGAAGAAGCCGTGGGCGCCCGAACCCCGTGCATGGACGATGCGCTCGGGGATGCGCTCATGATCGAAATGGGTGATCTTTTCCCGAAGAATGAAATCTTCGAGTAGCGATGGCCCACGCAATCCGGCTTTCAACGTGTTCTGATTATCGCCGATGCGAACCCCTTGATTGGTGGTCAACGGCTGATCGCCGGCATCGACCCTGACCCGGTCGAGCGAAGCGACGGTCGCGTTCGTTCCGAGCCTTGCCGCGCCGCCGGTTTTCGCAGTCCGGGTTTCCTCGGTTGACGTACTTGCGGTCAACGCAGCGGAGTCCGGCTCCACAGTCACGCCGGCCGCTGGTGTGACGGCGTTGTCGTAACCGTATTCGAGCTCTTTGATGCTGTTGTGGGGCATCTCAGCGACAAGGTCATCACTTGCAGCGGCTTGCTCGGCGACGACGTCGTTGGTTCCGAGTATGACGTTGGCGCCCTGGGCTGCCATATCGGATGTGTCGCCTTTGCTTTTCCGCGACGACCGAGCCGATTTTTTATTCGTAGCCATGCTTCTTCTCCGCAGAGAGGGGGAATGCAGGCAGTCGAGATGCCGCTCGGACCGCCGACGCGTGACGGATTCTCAGGCCGCCCACGTAAGTCGTCTGTGCGATAACAAACGCACGCGCTGCGCCTGACCCGAAGCCATACAACCCCGCCGTGTGCTCAGTGTGATAACGCACGGACGCGCCCCTCGTCGCCCCTTAAACTGGGCGGAAAGCCACCGCATCACCTTCAGGCGCACCCGCGTTCTCCCACGGGCGGCCGGGACGGCATGGATGAGGAGCCGAAAATCTATGCTCTGGATTGTGGGGATCACGGTACTGGCCACCAGTCTGGTGCTGGTGTTGTTGCAGAACTTCAAGACACCCGAGCAGGTGGTCGAGCGCAAAGTCGAACATCGCCATGCCGTCTGCGATCCGCAGTTTCGGCGCGAGATGTCCGTCCTGCTGGGTCCGGCGATAGTGCAAGGCAATCAGGTGACCGCGCTACAAAACGGCAACGAGATTTTTCCGGCGATGCTGCCCGCCATTCGCTCGGCGCAGAGATCGATCACTTTCGAGACCTTCATCTACTGGTCAGGTGAGATTGCTGAAGAGTTCTCGCAAGCACTTTCTGAACGCGCCCGCGCGGGTGTGCCCGTCAGCGTCATCATCGATTGGGTCGGCAGCAACAAGATGGATCAGTCGTTGCTGGATGCCATGGAGGCCGCCGGGGTGCGGTTGCATCGATATCGGCCACTGCACTGGTACAACTTCGGCCGCATGAACAACCGCACCCATCGCAAGCTGCTGGTGGTCGACGGCCGCATCGGGTTCACCGGCGGGGTGGGCATCGCGGATCAGTGGACTGGCGACGGTGGCGATCCCGAGCACTGGCGAGACACCCACTTCCGGATTGAAGGACCCGTCGTGGCACAGTTGCAAGCGGCCTTCAACAACAATTGGATCAAGACCACCGGCCAGGTGCTCAATGGCCCGAGCTACTTTCCGGCCCTGGAAGAAGAGGGTGGGATGGACGCACACATGTTCGTCGCCTCCCCATCCGGCGGGAGCGAGAGCATGCATCTGATGTATCTGCTTGCCATCGCGGCGGCCGAGGCGACGATCGACCTGGCCGCATCCTACTTTGTACCCGACACGCTGTTGATCCAGGCCTTGATCGCTGCCCGTGGTCGCGGCGTTCGCGTTCGCATCCTGTTGCCGGGGCCTTACCTGGATGCGATCACGGTCAGGATCGCATCCAGGGCGGACTGGGGCGTACTTCTGCACGCGGGTGCCGAGATCCACGTCTATCAGCCGACCATGCTGCATACCAAGCTACTGGTCATCGATGCCGAGTTCGTTTCGGTGGGTTCCACCAATTTCGACATGCGTTCAATTCGGCTCAATGATGAAGCGAGTCTGAATGTATACAGCAGCGATTTCGCCACTCAGATGACGACCATATTCGAGAAGGACCTGCTGGCGGCTGAGCCGTATTCCCTTGACCGCTGGAAGAGCCGTCCGTTTCGCGAAAAGTTCTCCGAAAAAATTCTGCTACCCATTAGATCGCAGCTTTGATTGGGGGACGGATCCAACGCCGGCAACGATGTCGGGGGGTGTTTTTAAGTTAGGCAACGCACAGACCCGGCCTCAAGCTTCCATTACCGTGGGAGCCTCACCCTGCATCTACATGAGTTTGAGTTCATGATAAGAGGCAGAACCCAAAACCGAACCATCATCCGGAGATCGGCTCATGAGCAAGCATCAGGGAAATGATAGTACGAACAAGGAGAAGGGAAAGACCAAGGAGGTTACCGGAAAAGTAACCCACGAAGAAAGCACGGAGAAAAAAGGTAAAACCGAAAAACACGGCGGCAAGCATGGGACTGTGTTGGGAGAGGTCAATAGCGACGCCAAAAAGGAAAAGAAATGAACCATATATGGATGGCCGTGCCGATGACGCCATGTGTCATGGTGAAAAAAAGTAAAGGAGATGGAAATGGCAAATAATAAAGTTCTGGCTCTGGTGTTGCTTGTTGTGGGTTTGATCCTGCTTTTCTTTGCGTATCAGTCATCCCAAAGCCTGGGCGATCAGGTGACGGAGGCGGTGACCGGCCGCTTCACTGAGTCCACCATCTGGTTCCTGATCCTTGGTGCGGCTTCTGCGGTGGCGGGTGTGGGAATGCTGGTGTTCGGAAAATCCGCACGCAACTATTGATACAGCCATCGAATACCCTTCGGGCTGAACCGCCTGCTTAACGTGAAAGAACCCAGGTTCAGCCACAGACACTCCCTTCTCCCCTTGGGGGAGAAGGGCCGGGAATGAGGGTGCATCGCCATCAAGATGCATGAGAGTTAGGTAACCACTGCGGTTCATTCAAGGGACTCAAACCATGCGCGCTCTATACACCATAAACGGGGTCCGGACGTGGCTGATGGCAGGCATGCTCGGCGCCCTCACCATGACGGTTATCGGGGGCTGTGATAGCCGCGACACGATTCTCGTGACCGATGGCAATGTCACCGGAGCACCTACGATCATCGCCACGAGCCCTGAGGACGGCGCGATCAGTGTGCCGACCGACGCCGTTGTCACGGCCACCTTCAGTGAGCCCATGGCACCCTTGACCGGCAGCGCCGGCTTCGTGTTGAGCTGTGACGCACCGTGTGCGAACCCCACCGGCGACACCACCCTTGATGGCGCGGGCACCACGGCGAGCTTCACGCCGGCCGCGGCACTCGAGGTGGCGACCCTCTACACGGCGACCATTACCGGCGCGAGCAGTCAGGCCTCAGGACGGGTACTGGCGGAACCTGTGACCTGGCGCTTCAGGACAGCAGGCCCTCCGCCCACGCTGACGGCCGTCACTCCGCTTGCCAATGCCACCGGTGTGGCGACCAATACCACGGCAATCTCGGCACAATTCACTCAGCCGGTGGACGCGCTGGCAGCCGGCGATTTCACGCTCACCTGCGAGTCACCCTGCACCGACGCCAACGGCGTGGTCGGCATGAATGGGACGGGAACCATTGCGACGTTCACCGTGACCGATCCGGCCGGACTGGAGCCGTCGGTGCTCTACACGGGCACGATCGTCAGCGCCACCAGCAGTTCCACCGGCCAGCCACTGCCGGCACCCTTCGTCTGGAGCTTCACCACCGGCTCGACGCCCGATTCAACGCGGCCGCAGGTGACCCTCACGGTGCCGGAAACATCGGACCCGGGTCCGACGACCGAGGTGCCGCCCAACACGGCCATCACCGCAACATTCAGCGAAGACATGGATCCGGCCACGATCAGCGACGACGGCTTCACGCTGACCTGTGAAGCTCCCTGCGTCACACCCGCACCCTCGGGCCGGGTTTCCTACGTGGTCGGCTCACGGACCGCCGTCTTCACGCCGGATAACCCCCTCGAAGCCGAAACGACCTATACGGCAACCATCACCGGCACCGCGACGGACCTTGCGGGCAACCCCCTGAGTGGTAACCAGGGTCCAATCGTTGATGGCAGTGATTACGCCTGGACCTTCACCACTGAAACGGCGCCGGCCATCGCAGAGCCCGTTATCGTGCAGTCCACCGCCCCCCTGAACGGGGGCACGATCGCCGTATGTCCGTTGGCCGGCATCAGTGCCGTCTTCGACGTGCCCTCCGGTCTGCGCCTGGATCCGGCTTCGGTCAACGGCCTGACGTTTCGGGTGGTCGAAGATGCCGCACCATCGAATACGGTGGCGGCGGAATCGGTGGTCGTCGACGTGGACACCGGTACGATCGTCACCTTCACACCCCAGGCCCTGCTGACGGACGGCGCCACCTACCGCGCCACCCTCACGGGCGGACCCGATGGCGTGACCGACCTCGCAGTCCCACCCAACGCGTTGCTGGAGGACTTCGCCTGGACCTTCACAGCGGTGGCCCCGATCGGGAGCTGTGTGGAACCGGCCATACTCCGGTCCGCAGCACCGTTCGGCTCCTTTGGCGGCTCGGCAGGCATCACCAACCAGGGCCTCCTGACCGTCATCAATGGCGATATCGGTACCACGGCCGTCTCCACGGCGGTGACCGGGTTCGTCTCCGAGCCCGACTGCACCTATACCGTCACCACCCTCAACCAGGGCCAGGTGAACGGCCGCATCTTCGCGTCGCCCCCGCCTCCGACCGTGGCCTGCCCGCAGGATGGAACAGTGGAAACCCAGGCGATCGCAGATCAGGCCCGGCTCGATGCCGAAGCGGCGTTTATCGCACTGTCACCGGCGAACCTGCCGGGCGGACAGGATCCGGGGAACGACAATCTGGGTAACCTGACCCTGACGCCGGGCGTTTACACCGCCCAGAGCGGCGCCTTCAGGATTCAGGGCGGAGACCTCACGCTGGACGGACAAGGCAATCAGAATGCTGTCTGGATTTTCCAGATGGCCACCACGCTGACGGTCGGGGGGCCCGGCGCCGATTTCCCTCAGAGCGTCACCCTCACGAACGGTGCCCAGGCCAAGAACGTCTACTGGCAAGTGGGTAGCGCGGCCACGATCAACGCGGCAGGAGGCGGCACCATGAAAGGGACCATCATTGCCGCAGACGGAGTCAGCTTCTCCACCGCGGACAATGTCGACATCGTGACGCTGGACGGCCGGGCAATGTCCCTGGGTGGGTCCGTGACGATGGTGAACACGATCATCAACGTGCCGGCCCCGTAATGGACGTCACGCACACCCGTTCCTGGTGGAGGCACCCATGAAACTGCACACGCTCAAGTGGACATTCACGACCCTGGCCCTGGCAGGGCTTACCCTCCCCGCCGCGGCGGCCGATCCATCCCCTTGGTATTTTGGCGCGGGTCTTGGCCAGTCGCGCGCCGACATTGCCCGGAGCGATATCAGGGCCGATCTGCTCACGTCGGGATTCACCACATCGCGGTTCACCGACGACGAATCCGACGTTGGTTACAAGCTCTTCGCAGGCTACCAATTTCACCCCTATCTTGCCCTTGAAGCCGGCTATTTCGATCTTGGCCAGTTCGATTACAGGGCGACCACGGTACCGGCGGGTACCCAGTCGGGCAAGCTTGAGTTCCGGGGAGTGAATGTCGATCTGGTGGGCATGCTGCCCTTCTCCGAACGCGCGGCGGTGTTCGCCCGCGTCGGCGTTCATCGCGGTAAGGCCAAAGTCGCCTTTGCCGGTACCGGTGCGGTGGGCGTGCTGGACCCCGACGCCAGCGAAACCGATACCAATTACAAATTCGGCATCGGCTTCCAGTACACCGTCACCGATAACCTGGCCTTGCGTCTCGAGGCGGAACGATATCGGATCGACGACGCGGTAGGTAACGATAGCGATCTCGACCTGTTTTCGGCCGGGTTAGTCTTTCGTTTCGGGGGCACGAGGATCCTTGGGACGCGCTAAGCAGCGCTCCTGCTCACCACGGGTGGCGGCGGCCTCAATGGAGCAGGCCGCCGCGGTCTTGTGCTGGTGATGAAACGGCGCGGTGGTGGCTGGTTTTTTTACGACCTATCGGTACGACTTATGGGCAAAGGGCAGGACTAGCGTGAGTCCTTCTTGATATCCTCCTTCACATCGCCGTAGCCTGCCTGCACCTTACCCGTACCCTTCTGGATTTTCCCTTTACCTTCCAGCTCCTCATTACCGACCGCCCGGCCGGTGACTTCCTTGACCTTGCCTGTTGCTTCCTTGGCCCGACCTTTAACCTGATCTTTGTTCATGACACTCTCCTGCGGATATTCTCTTGACTCAGTCGCCAAGGCCATAGTGGCTTCTGACGTTCTTCGCCCAGGTGGCATCCGCCATGTCCGGCCAGTCATCCTTGTCAAAACCGGGAGCGGCCTTGAACTGCTCCACGTCCACATCCAGGATGAAGTTCTTCGCCCGAGTATCCAATGACAGGGCGTCCCAGGGCACGGCGTACAGCTTGTCGCCTATACCGAGAAAGCCACCTGCGGAAATGACGGCGTAGTTGATGCTGCCGCTGGTGGTATTCATCATGAAATCCTTGATACTACCCAGCTTTTCATCCGCTCTAGTCACAACTTCGGTACCGATCAGCGTATGGGTGCTCAGCAGAAGCTCATCGGTGAGCGCGTCCTGAGCGTACGTGGCGCTGCTTGCGCCGCCATGCGTTCTGATATTCATACTTTCTACTCCTGACAATGGCAGTGTAAGGCGCCGAACCATCCCTCAGGATCATTCAGTCGCCATGGCCCAGAGTAAACAAACATCTCTCCGGGATCTGTTCGCTGGCGAACGGAGCCAAAGCCGTTTTCAGTCAATTACTCAGCTTGTCCCGGTTCCAGCGTTTCGGCAGCTGCACCCGGGGAGCGCGTCGTCGCCTGGGTGCAACGCTCCGGGGCATCAATCGAGGTGGCATTGGGAAACATGTTCAGAAATGGGATGCGCAGGCTATATCCCTTGATGATGACGGGGACCTCCGGGCATTGCTCCTTGATCCTGCCGGCAAGGGCCTGCAGATCCGCCGAGTCGAATTTAAAATACGGCGGCAAAAAACCGGCATCCTCGTTGCGAAAGATCAGGGTCTTGGAGGTTCCCGCATAGACCGTCTCGATGCGGTACTGGATGGCCTGTCCATCGCCGGTGGTACCGGAAATCTGCACCTCCCAGGAATTCGATCCCCAGAGGAACCAGATAACGAACAAAACTGTGCTCAAAAGGACAATCAGGACAAGGGAGACCTTACTCTTCATGGGGCGCTCGGATCGAATGGATACGCTGACGGGTTGCGGTAACTTCCAGACCTGAAAGACGGCCTGTTCTCCGAAACGACACTACGGTGGCCCCATCTCCCTGTCTGTGTGCTACCGAACACAGCCCACGGTCGGGATGAAGCCCCGCCCGGGGTTACACGATGCCTGGCCGACACCCGGCTTCTCTGTGCGGCGCCGCACCGACGCGACATCCCGCCGCGCATACCGTGATAGGCGAATCACCGGGTTCATGCAGTCCGGCACCGGACCCGTCCATACAAAGGAGAAGCTCATGAATCAGATCATCTATATCGTCGGCCTTATCGTGATCGTCCTGTTCATCCTGGGGTACTTCGGCCTTCGGTAAGGTCAACGGTCGTCGGCGCCGGTCAGTGCAAGCCCCCCATGGGCGGTGAGCATCCGGCGCGGCGACAGCCCCGGACGAGGAAATTTGAAGGGCATTCCCGTTCACCCAGCGGTGCGATCGGACGGATTTCAGGACAGAGTTCACACTTGTTCCTGCAAGGATCCGGCTATACTGGTCGTGAGAAAGCAAACATGACCGGTGAAAGGAACTTCCCTCATGCAGGCCGTGCCGAACCCCAAGCTCAACCAACTTCTCGCCATGCTGCCGGATCATGACTACCGGCGCCTGCTCCCCGGCCTTGAACTCGTCACGCTCCCGCTGGGGCAGGTCATCTATGAGCCCGGCATCCCGATGGACCATGTCTACTTCCCTATCGACGCCATCGTCTCCCTGCTCTACGTCATGGAGGACGGTGCCTCAGCCGAAATCGCGGTGGTAGGCAAAGACGGCGTGGTCGGGGTCGCGCTGTTCATGGGGGGAGAGACCACCCCCAGCCAGGCGGTGGTGCAAAGTGCCGGGCAGGCCTACCGGCTCAGCGCCCGACGCCTCAAGGACGCCTTTCGTCGCGTGGGCGGGCGTCGCCAGGGGGTACTGCACGATCTGCTGCTGCGCTACGCCCAGGCATTGCTCACCCAGATGGCCCAGACCGCGGTCTGCAACCGCCACCACACCCTGGACCAGCAGTTGTGCCGCTGGCTGCTCCTGTCCCTGGACCGACTGCCCTCCAACCACCTCGTCATGACCCAGGAACTGATCGCCAACATGCTCGGCGTCAGACGCGAAGGGGTCACGGAAGCCGCCGGCAAGCTGCAACGGGCGGGGCTCATTCAATACCATCGCGGCCACATCACGATCCTCGACCGTGCGGGCCTGGAAGCGCGCAGTTGCGAATGCTACGCGGTGGTCAAACGCGAGTGTGATCGACTGGTATTCAAAGGGGCGCCCGCCAGACGCGGCAACCCGGAAGGTCGTCCCAGCACCGCCAGGGACGGCACCCGTTGACGCCCCCCCTTCGCCCTTAGGGCTGTTCTGAATCCGTCAGAGGTATTCTGAATCCCTCAGGGGTACTCTGAGTACTCTGAATCCCTCAGGAGTACTCTCGACCCGTTATTCCCGCGCAGGCGGGAATCCAGTCACGGACTGCCCCCTGGACTCCCGCCTTCGCGGGAGTGACGGTAACGGGATTGCTGCGGGAGTGACGGTAACGGCCCCCGGGGGGGCGCCTACAAAAACGGCGCCCACACCGGCCCGGGGCAATCGGTACGCTGGCGCACAGAACAGGCATGCTCACCGAAGGCAACATGGGACTCCAATCCCTGCGCGGAGTATCCGACCATGAGCCTGACAACCATTTTATTGATCGTCTTGATCCTGATCCTCATCGGCGTCATCCCGGTCTGGCCGCATGCCAGGACCTGGGGCTACGGTCCCAGTGGTGTGGTCGGAGCCATCGTGGTGGTACTGCTGATACTGGTACTGGTGGGACGCTGATGCGCCGGGGCCTGTCGCTGTCAGTGCCCTGGAAGCCGTTCACGGCAGATGGCTGAAGCCACCGCCGGGACAGGCTGGCAGCCTGTTCCGGCATCACCACGGGGCCTGGTGGAGGTATCAGCGGTCCACCTTCTCCAGCACCTGAGTCACCACATCACCCCGCCGGTAATAGGGTGGCGGCCGGCGCATCTCCCCCATCATGCGATCCCGCTCCCGGGCGCTGTCGAACCACCGGAACTGCTCCCAATGCGCGCCCAGTAGATGGTCGGCGGACAGGGTGTCCCCTTCGGGCAGGGTGACGCGGATGCCGTATCTCTTCATCAGGCTCACTCCAAAACCAGTGGAACGACAGTATCCACACAAGGGGGTGCCCGCTCAAGGTGATCCATTCAGCGCCCCGTTCCTACCCCGTTGGTTCCATCTCGACCAGTATCCGGTCGACGGGCAGGGGTTTGCCGAACAGGTATCCCTGGGCATAGTCACATTCCGCCTCACGCAACAGCTCGTGTTGCTGATGGGTTTCCACGCCCTCCGCCACCACCTTCAGCCCCAGTCGGTGGGCCATATTGATGATGCTGTGGACGATGGTACGGTCGGCCATGTCATGGGGCATGTTGTGCACGAAACTCCGGTCGATCTTGAGCAGATCGAAGGGATAGCGCTGCAGATGGGGTATCCCGGCTCTTTTGATGCCGAACTGACTCAGGGCGATTTTCAGACCGCTGGCATGCACCTCATTGATCCAGGCATCTACCCGACCATCCTCATCCTGAAGCAGTTGCTCGGTCACTTCGATAATGACGCAGTCGGGCGATATCCCCGACTGTGACAGTTGCTGCTTCCAGATATCAACGGAGACCCCTTCGACGCCGTCAGGGGACGATTCGTTGATGGCGATTTTGAGCGGTAATTCCTGTTCGCCACGGCGGGCGTTCAGCTGCTCCAGGGCGCTCAAGGACTGCTTAAAGACCCATTCATCAATCCGCCCCAGCAGGCCGGCGGCCTCCGCCAGGGCCAGGAACTGATCCGGGTTGAGCTGTCCACGCCGGGGGTGTTCCCAGCGCAGCAGGGCTTCGAACATGACGACCAACCGAGTATCCAGTGCCACAATAGGCTGGAAGCACAGGCTGAACTGGCCGTGCTCGATGGCATCGGGCAGCTCTCTGATCAGCGCTTCGCGTTCCTGCAGGGTGGCGTCCAGCTGCAGCGAAAAATGTGTCATCCGCTGCCCACCGGTCTCCTTGGCTGCGTACATGGCCCGATCGGCACACTTGATGAGACCGGCGGGGTCCGTGGCATCCCCGGGACAGAAGGCCGTGCCGATACTGGCTGAGAGTGCGACACGGGTGCCCGCCACCTCGAAGGGCTGGTCCAGGGCCTTGAGGATCTTTGCACCCACTTCATCCACACCACTGCCGCTCTCCAGCCCGCCCATGATCACCGTAAACTCATCACCACTGAGTCGTGCCGTGGTATCACTGGTGCGCACGCACCGACTGATGCGACGGGCTGCCTCCTTCAGCACGGCATCTCCGGCATCGTGTCCCAGTCGGTCGTTGATCTCCTTGAATTTGTCCAGATCGATGAACAACAGGGCCAGGAGCCGACCCCGCCGCTGGGCCTGACGGATGCCGTGGCGCAGTCGATCCAGAAACAGCAGGCGATTAGGCAGTTCGGTGAGCGGATCATAGTTGGCCTGGCGCCAGATGGCCTCTTCGGCCCGGCGCTGTTCGGTGATGTCCCTGAACACGCTGATATACCGCATCGGGAAACCGCGGTCGTCCCGCAGCAGATGCATGGAGACCCAGGCCATGTACTGCTCCCCCGACGGGCGGCGGTGCAGGATTTCTCCCTGCCAGTGACCGGTGGTGTGGAGATTCCGACGCAGTTGTTCTTCAAAAGCAGGGGACTCACGGTGGGCACGGATCAGTTCGATACTTCGATCCAGGGCCTCGTCGGCGCTAAAGCCGGTCAGGCGGGTAAAGGCGGGATTGACGAGGATGATGCGCTGCCCGGCATTGGCAACCATGACTGCTTCGTCCAGGGTCTCATAGACCGAGGCGGCGACCATCAATGCTTGGCGGGACTCCGCCAGATCGGTGATGTCCACGGCCGCCAGCAGGCAGAGATCCGAACCCACCTGACCGGCGCAGGCCTCCACCCGCAGGATGCGCGAGATACCGGTGAGGGTCGTGACCGGCAGTTCCGCATGTTCCGAGGCCTGACCGGCAAACACCTTATAGATCAGATCCGCCAGCCGAGGGCGGTCCTCCTCATTCACAAAGCCGGTCAGGTGCCGCCCCGCGAGCTCGCTTCGAGTGGTGCCCAGCAGCCTGGCTCCCGCCAGGTTGGTGCGATGCAGTATCCCCAATGAATCCAGGTTGAAATAGGCCATGGGGGCATGGTCGTAGAGCTGCGTGAACAAGTCCCTCGCCGCCTCCGCCTCAATGCGGGCCTGCTGCAAGGTCTCGTTCTGCATCTCCAGTTCCAGTTGATGCACCTGCAGCTCGTGCAGCAAGGCCAAGGCGTTGGACTCCGCGGCCGGATCAGCAGCATCGGATACCCGTTCCCGCAGCTTCTCCTCCGCCCGCCGTCTCAGTCTGCGGGCCTCATCATCCTCGTCTTGCCCGCTCATTGCCTGACTCCCTGCCGGATTCTTCCGGCGTCGATTGAAGACTGCGTAAACGATTTTCCAGGGCTTTGGCCTTGGTGATGTCCGTGAATGTGACGACCACGCCGTCGATGACGTCATCCAGGGTGCGATAGGGCATGATCTTGACCTGATACCAGCGCTCGTCCCGGGTGGGAATCTCCTCTATGGAGTGGGAGAGGGATTGCAGGACTTCCAGGGCATCATGCTGCAGGTCCGGGTATTCCAGTTCGGTGACGATATCACTCAGGGGACGTCCGACATCGGTGGCAATGAGCTTGAAGATCCGCCGTGCCGGAGCGGTGAAGCGTCGAATACGCAGGTCCTTGGTCAGAAAGACCGTGGCGATGTCGGTACTGTCGAGCAGGTTTTTCATGTCGCTGTTGGCCAGGGTGAGTTCTTCCACCTTGGACTGGAGCTCCACATTCACCGTCTGCAATTCTTCATTGAGTGATTGCATCTCTTCCTTGGAGGTGGTCAGTTCCTCGTTGGTGGACTGGAGTTCCTCGTTGGCCGAGCGAAGCTCCTCCTGGGAAGTCTGCATGTATTCCCGGGTCATGCGCAGCTCTTCCCGGGTCTGCTGCAGCGCCAGCTCCATTTCCTGAATGCGGGTATTCTTGTGTTCCTTCGGGTCCCGCGGCTCCGGCAAGGGGGCCGGCTGGGGCGACACGACCTGAAACACGATCATCAACATGCCGCTCAGGACCTGAGGCTCCTCGATGGGATAGACCGTCAGATCGATGAGTTGCATGCGCTCAGCACTGCCGACGCCGATGCCCGGTTGGCTGAAAACCTTTTTTTCCCTCATGGCCCGGGGCAGCAGTAAGGCCAGTTCCTGTCGCAACCCATCCCGAGCCATCACATGGATGTTCCAGTTGGCCCGTCCGGTGGCCGGCTCCAGATAGTCACCCGTGCGACCGAAGATGTAAAGGATGTCGCCGTCCGCGTTCACCAGCAGCGCAGGCGGTGCAAACTCCCTGAGCAGCACCTGTTCCGCCAGGGATTGCAGGCTGCCGGTGGGGGCCCCGCCGGCCCATTGGGCCAGGGTCTCTACCTCCGGTTCAGGCGGGCGGGCATGAAAATCCAGGTCGGCCACCCGGACGCGGGCCTCGGCGCGACGAAACAGATGGGCGCGGGCATCCAGCGCGGTGAACAATTCGTTGCCCCCACCGACACTTTCCGCATTGCCCAGGAAAAGAACGCCGCCCGGCAACAAGCTGTAGTGGAACAGCGGCAGCAGCTTATGCTGGAGCGTCGTATTCAGATAGATAAGCAGATTGCGGCAGATGACCAGGTTCAGCTTGGTGAAGGGCGGGTCCATGATGAGGTTCTGGGTGGCAAAAACCACCGTCTCCCGAACGGCGCGATTGACGCGATAGCCGCCGGCCTCTTCCTGAAAGAAATGCTGCAGGCGTACCGGCGAGACATCGGCGACGATACTGGCTGGATACAGCCCCTGACGCGCCCGCTCGATGGCATGTTCGCTGAGATCGGTGGCAAAGATCTGCAGGGTGACGCGACCAACGGGCGCACTTTCTTCCAGCACCTCCCGGAAGGCGATGGCCAGCGAATAGGCCTCCTCACCGGTGGAGCAGCCGGCCACCCAGGCCCGCAGGACGCACCCCCGGGATGGCGCGGACCGGATCAGGGGGGCGAGCACCTGTTTTTGCAGACTCTCCCAGGCCATCGGATCGCGAAAGAAGCTGGTCACGCCGATCAGCAACTCCTTGAACAGCAGATCCAGTTCCTGGGGATTGTCGCGCAGGAAGCGAACGTAGTTGGAGAGCCTGTCCAGCTGGTGCAGGCTCATGCGCCGCTCGATACGGCGATACAAGGTATTGGTTTTGTAATCGGCAAAGTCATGGCCGGTACGGGCCCGCAGCAATACCACGATCTTTTCCAGGGCATGGCGCTGATCCATGTCCCCGGTGCCGGTCCGCCGGGTCCCGATCTGTTGTTTGCGAACCAGATAGTCGCGGATCCGCTCGCCCATGCCGCGAACCGGCATCACCATGTCGGCCAGGCCGGCATCAATGACGCTGCGCGGCATGTCCGGGTATTGAGCCTCTTCGGGAATCTGGGCCAGCGTCAGTCCCGCATGCTCCTTGAGGGCACGCATGCCCAGGGTGCCGTCGCAGCCGGTACCCGACAAAATCACGCCGACACCATGCTCCCCCTGATCCGCCGCCAGTGAGCGAAGGAAGAAGTCGATGGGCAGCCGGGTCCCGCGACGGCCGGCGGGCTCCAGCAGGTACAACACGCCCTTGAGTACCGAAAGATCCTTGCCGGGGGGGATGACGTGAATTCGATTCGGTACCACCGTCATGCCGTCTTCCACCTGTACCACCGGCAGCGGTGTCACCTTCTGTAACAGCTCTGTGAGCATGCCCTTGCGGGTGGGGTCCAGATGCTGGACCACCACGACGGCGAATCCCGGTTGTTCAGGCAACCCCCGCAGCAGCCCCTCCAGGGCTTCCAATCCCCCGGCCGAGGCACCGACACCGACGATGGGAGGGGGCGTATGCGTGGCGGCCAGGGCTTCACGGGGCGGCCCCTGCAGCGTACTGTCCACCGGGGAGCCTGAGTCATGAGGCGGCAAGGGATTCTCGGGTGAAGTCACGGGGAGGGAGTCCTGTCGATATCGAAGGGCATGCCTCCGGACGGCCCGCCCCCGTCCTGCAGATTGAACACCCCCGACTCCGATCCGGCCCGGCGAGCCTGGGTGGCGGTGAGCTTGCTGGATGCGGCCATGGGTTCCTCCCTGGTGGACTGCGGGGATACCCGGGCGGGGCTGCTGTCCCCTGCCCTCTGATATGTCCCTGCATCTATCCCCGCAGCATACTAGGCCAGCGTGGGGATAGATGGAACCATGGACACAAAAAAACCGCGTCATACGCGGTTTTTTTGATTCACCGGACACGGCCGGGAAGCTGGATGGTGGCTACGGGTGGATTTGAACCACCGACCCCCGCATTATGAGTGCGATGCTCTGACCAGCTGAGCTACGTAGCCTTGAAAGCGCGCTATTTTGCGCGGATCCAGGATCGTTGTCAAGCGCCCCCCTTGCCGTCACTCCCGCACAGACGGGAGTCCAGGGTCTTTGGCCTGCACTGGATTCCCGCCTGCGCGGGAATGACGGGCTCTGACGCTCTCCTGACCTTCCTGTGCCTCTTGCTCAAGAGACCTTGAACAGGCTCTTAGACATTAAACCGGAAGTGCACCACATCCCCTTCCTTCATGGTGTATTCCTTGCCCTCCAGGCGCCACTTGCCGGCATCCTTGGCGCCCTGCTCGCCCTTGCAGTTCACAAAGTCGTCATAGCCGATGACTTCGGCGCGGATGAAGCCCTTCTCGAAGTCCGTGTGGATGGCGCCGGCCGCCCTGGGTGCGGTGGCACCGCGCTTGACGGTCCAGGCACGGACTTCCTTGACACCGGCGGTGAAGAAGGTCTGCAGGCCCAGCAGTTCGTAGGCGGCCCGGATCACCCGGTCCAGTCCGGCCTCTTCCAGCCCCATCTCACCCAGGAATTCGGCCTTGTCCGCCTCGTCCAGCTGGGCGATCTCCGCCTCCATGGCGGCGCAGACGGGTACGACCTGGGCGTGTTCCGCCGCGGCGTGTTCCCGCACCCGGTCCAGCAGGGGGTTATTCTCGAAGCCATCCTCATTGACGTTGGCAATGTACATGGTGGGCTTGGCAGTGATGAGCTGCAGTTCCCGCAGCAGCAGGCGTTCGTCATCATCCAGTTCGGCACTGCGGGCGGAACGCCCCTCGGCCAGCACCGCCTGCACCTTCTCGGCCACCTGCTTGCGGGCGATGGCGTCCTTGTTGCCGGACTTGGCATTGCGGGTGAGGCGATTCAGGGCCTTTTCCACGGTCTCCAGGTCCGCCAGGGCCAGTTCCGTG
This sequence comes from Ectothiorhodospira lacustris, assembly GCF_022227785.1. Lineage (NCBI taxonomy): Bacteria > Pseudomonadati > Pseudomonadota > Gammaproteobacteria > Chromatiales > Ectothiorhodospiraceae > Ectothiorhodospira > Ectothiorhodospira lacustris. The sequence continues at coordinate 18,759 of NZ_JAJNQM010000011.1, forward strand.
TGGATGACCTCGATGTCCGACAGGGGGTCCACCTTGCCGGCCACATGGATCACGTCGTCATTTTCGAAGCAGCGCACCACGTGGGTGATGGCGTCGGTCTCGCGAATGTGGGCCAGAAACTGGTTACCCAGGCCTTCACCCTTGGAGGCACCGGCCACCAGGCCGGCGATATCCACGAATTCCACGGTGGTGGGCAGCACCCGCTCCGGTGAGACGATCCCGGCCAGGACCTTGAGCCGAGGGTCGGGCACCGGCACCACCCCCACATTGGGGTCAATGGTGCAGAAGGGATAGTTTTCCGCCTGAATGCCCGCCTTGGTGAGGGCATTGAAGAGGGTGGATTTGCCCACATTGGGCAGGCCGACGATGCCGCATTTCAAGCTCATGGGAGGGTCCGGGTGGATCAGGTGGAAAAATCAGGATGGAAGAAGAGAGTCACCGGGGCAGTCACGCCGAGTGCAGACGGTTCGTGGCCTTCTGCAGCCCTTCCGACAGCAGCAGGGGCATGAGGTCGGCAGCGCGGTCGATGGCGTCCGTGATCAGGGATTCTTCCTCGCGGGATGGGCGGTTGAGTACGAACCCGACCACCTGCTCACGATGCCCGGGATGGCCTACCCCCAGACGCAGACGCATGAAGTCCTGCCCCTGGTGGGACATGATGTCACGCAGACCGTTGTGTCCGCCATGACCGCCCCCGCGCTTGAGGCGGGCCGTGCCCGGCGGCAGGTCGATCTCGTCGTGGGCCACCAGCACGGAGGTGATGGGAATTTTATAGAACTGGGTCAGCAGCCGGATGGGCTGCCCACTGTGATTCATGAAGGTCTGGGGCTTGATCAGCCAGATCTCTTGCCCCTCGATGTGGATGCGTGCCGTTTCGCCGGCGAACTTACTCTCCAGGCGAAACCGGCCGCCATGACGGCGGGCCAGTTCATCCACGAACCAGAACCCGGCATTGTGCCGGGTCATGGCGTAGTCGGAGCCGGGATTTCCCAGCCCCGCGATGACCTGAACGGTGTCTTTATCAGCCACGGGCCGGTGTCATCCTTTCTTGCAGTCGGAAAACGAAGGCGGCTTATGCCTCGCCTTCGCCCTCGGCTTCGGACTCTTCGGCAGCACTGCCGCCACGGGTCTTCAGTACGCTGACCACCGACAGATCATGATCCGGACCCTGGGCCAGGGCCACGATGCTCACCCCTTCAGGCAGCCGGATCTGGGACAGGTGCAGGGAGTCGCCCACGTTCAGGTCGGCCACGTCCACTTCGATGAACTCGGGCAGGTCCTTGGGCAGACATTCCACTTCCACTTCCACCGCCTGGTGGCTGAGCATGCCGCCGCCGGTCTTCACGCCCACGCAGCTTTCTTCGTTGATGAAGTGCAGGGGCACATGCACCTTCAGGGCCTGGTCTTCGGTGACGCGCTGCAGATCCATGTGCAGGACCATCTGCTTGACCGGATGACGCTGCAGGTCGCGCAGGATGACCCGCTCGGACTTGCCGTTCACCTTCAGGGTCAGGATGTGGGAGTAGAAGGCTTCATGGGCCAGGCTCAACCACACGGTGTTGTGGTCCAGAGTGACGGCCACGGGTTCCTTGCCGGCACCATAAACGATGGCGGGCAGCTTGCCGGCACGACGCAGGCGGCGGCTCGCACCCTTGCCCTGGTCCGCGCGCGGCTCGGCTTGCAGTTCGAAATTGACACTCATGTCGGGTTCTCCAGTCATACAAACAAAAAGCCTCTCCCGCGACCAGGAGAGGCAGTGGCGGTCGATCCGTTGTCAGTTCATCAGTCGATGAACAGGGAGCTGACCGATTCCTCGCGGTTGATGCGGCGGATGGTCTCCGCCAGCATGCCGGCAACGCTGAGCTGCTTGATGCGGCCGCAGGCCTTGGCCTCGGGACGCAGCGGCAGGGTATCCGTGACCACCAGCTCGTCGAGCTGGGAGTTGTTGATGTTTTCGATGGCGGGGCCGGACAGCACCGGGTGGGTGGCGTAGGCCATGACCTTGGAAGCCCCATGATCCTTGAGGGCCTTGGCCGCCTGGCACAGGGTGCCGGCGGTATCCACCAGGTCATCGATGATGATGCAGGCCTTGTCTTCCACGTCCCCGATGATATGCATCACCTGGGATTCATTGGGCTTGGGACGACGCTTGTCGATGATGGCCAGTTCCGCGTCATCCAGGCGTTTGGCCAGGGCACGGGCACGGACCACGCCGCCCACGTCGGGGGAGACCACCAGCAGGTTGGGGATCTTCTGGCGCCAGATGTGCCCCAGCAGGACCGGCGAGGCATAGACGTTATCCACCGGCACGTTGAAGAAACCCTGCACCTGATCGGCATGCACGTCCACCGTGAGCACCCGGTCGGCACCGACGGCTTCAAGCATGTTGGCCACCACCTTGGCGGAGATGGGCACGCGGGCGGACCGCACGCGCCGATCCTGGCGGGAGTAGCCGAAATAGGGGATGACGGTGGTGATGCGACCGGCGGAGGCCCGGCGCAGGGCATCCACCATGATCAGCAGCTCCATCAGATTGTCGTTGGTGGGCGCGCCGGTGGACTGGACGATGAAGACGTCCCGACCGCGCACGTTCTCCAGGATTTCCACCTGGACTTCGCCATCACTGAACCGGCCGACAACGGCCTTGCCCAACGGCAGGTTCAGGTGATTGACGACACTTTGAGCCAATTGGGGAGTGGCATTCCCCGCGAAGACCATCATCTTGGATTTTTCCACCACTGTGGACCTGGGCAGCATGATTCCAACAATGTCCGGTTGCGAGCGAAGCGGATGACAGGGCTGCACCAGCAGGGCTGACGCGGGCCACCCTGCCGGCGAAAAGACGTACCACCCTGCGCCATAGCGTAAACGCCGCCAGCCGGTGAGTGTCACGGAGACAATGAACCGGTGGCGGCGCTGGCCCGGCGACGGCAGGCAACGTCTGAAGAATGGCTGGGCCGGCAGGATTCGAACCTGCGAATGCCGGGATCAAAACCCGGTGCCTTACCACTTGGCGACGGCCCAATAAATCGTTATTCCTGAACAGCAGGCGCGGCCCGGAACTGCGCCCTACGCCGATGCAGCGGAGACTGATTGCAGCCTCGGGCAACGAACCCCGACCATCCGCACGGCAGGCACTCCAGGGCGGCGCGGGCGGCCTCTTCCGTCTCGAAGACACCAAACACACAGCTGCCGGTCCCCGTCATGCGCGCCGTCACGCCCTGCCCTTGCAGCCATTCCAGGGCTTTGGCCACCGCTGGAAAGCGCCGGCAGACGACCGGCTCACACACGTTGCCTGCTCGTCCTGCAAGAAAGTCCGCTATTTTGATGGGTGGGCAGTCCCGTGTCAATCCAGGATCGGTGAAGATCGCCCCGGTGGGCACCATCACGCCGGGATGCACCACCAGATACCAGGGCTCCGGCGGCGACACCGGCGCCAGCCGCTCCCCCACCCCTTCCGCCCAGGCGGCGTGGCCGCGCACGAACACCGGCACATCCGCCCCCAGCTTCAGCCCCATGGCGGCCAGGGCCTCGTCATCCAGCCCGGTCTCCCAGAGGGCGTTCAGGGCCACCAGCACCGTGGCGGCATCGGAACTGCCGCCCCCCAGTCCACCGCCCATGGGCAGGCGCTTGCGGACCCGGATGGCCACCCCCCCGGGATGCCCGGTGGCGGCCTTGAGGGTACGAGCGGCCCGCACGGTCAGATCATCATCGTGGGCCACCCCGTCCAGGGCATGCTCGGCCCGCACCCGATCTTCATCCAGCAGCCGGAAATCCAGCGTATCCCCGAAGGTGAGAAACTGAAACACGGACTGCAATTCGTGGTAACCGTCGGGACGACGGCCGGTGATATGCAGGAACAGGTTGAGCTTGGCCGGCGCAGGCCAGCCCATGCAAGGGTCTTGTTGCGTCATGGTGTCATTTGCCAGTCGTCCACCACCAGGCGAACGCGTATGTGGTCGAATTCCAGCCTCATGCGATCAGGCAGCGGCGCCGGGCCGACGGCCTCGGCGTAGCGATCGTACCCCACGTCCCAACCGGACTGCAGTAATCGCTGCGGCCGACCCGCCGGATCCAGGGTCCGCCCTTCCAGCCGATCATGAGACGGTACGCCCAGCACCCAGTAGCGCAACCCGCTGACCGGCAGCTGCCAGCCCAGGGCCTGATGCACCAGCCGATCCACATCCCGATCCTGGTACACCGCCCCTTCCGCGTTGCGCAGGGTCACACCGGCGGCATTGCCTTCCAGGGTCGCGGCGTGACGCCCGAAGGGTCCGAACAGCTGGATGTCGTAGTCATCCCCCCGCTGGCGCCAGCGCAGATGGGCATTCCACTGCTCGTTCTCCAGGAACAGCGCAATGCGACCGTTCAGGGTCCACTCATCCCGCGCGGAAAGCAGCTGCACGCGCTCTCGCCAGGCCTGCTCCCGATCATCTACCGGCACCGGCGGGCGCACGGCACAGGCGGTGAGCACCAGGCTCACCAGACCGATCAACCAGAACGTTCTCATGGATCCAGGCGCTCCTTGAGTCTGAGCAGACGCTCATGCGCCGGGTCCCGCTCCAGCGCCTTACGCAGGATACCCAGGGCCTCATCCCGGCGCCCCTGTGCCCACAGCAGGGCCGCCAGGTTGCTCGCAATCTCGCTGTCTTCCATCATGTCGTGCGCCCGACGCAAATAGACTTCCGCCTCATCCAGACGACCCAGGCGATAGAGCACCCAGCCCATGCTGTCGATGACGGCCGCATCGTCCGGACGCTGCGCATAGGCCCGACGGATATAGCCATAGGCCTCCTCGTGACGATCGGTGCGATCCGCCAGGGTATACCCCAGCGCGTTGAGGGCGGCCGCGTTATCCGGGTCCTGGGCCAGGATCAGGTTCAGATCCGCCTCCACCTGATCGATCCGGTCCAGACGCTCCGCCATGAGCGCCCGGGAATACAGCAGTTCGGGGTTGCCGGGATACTCCCTGAGCCCCTGATGGAGCAGGTCCATCCCCGCCTCGTAGTCACGGGCATCTCTGAGCAAACCGGCCTCGGCCAGATAGACCCGCACCCGTTCGCCCGGCTCATCCAGCCGATCCCGCAACGCCGACAGGTCCGCGCGGGCCTGCGCCAGCTGCCCCACCCCCCCCTTGAGCAGGGCGGCACGTATGACGGATTCATCACGATGCTCACCCCGATTCACTTGCGCATAGAAACGAATGGCCCGCTCCGGATCACCGCCGGCCTCGGCGATCCGCCCCAGGTAATAGCGGGCCTCCTGAACCCGGCGACCGGTCTGCAGCACTCGTTCCAGATAGCGCTGCGCATCCTCGTACTGTTCCACCTCGATGTTGAGCAGTCCCAGGGTGTAAAGCAGGTCGGCATCCCCCGGCCGCTCCCGGGCCACCCGCTCGAACTGCCGACGGGCGTCTTCATAACGCTCGGACTGCAATAGCAGGCGAGCATAGGTGACGCGCAGATCCACATCCTCGGGATAGCGGGCCACCAGATCGCCCATGGCCCGCAGGGAGGACGCCTGATCACCGGCCTGCCCCAGCGCCCGGGCGCGCAGCACGTGCGCCTCTCTGAGCCCATCATCCAGGGTCAGCGCCCTTTCGGCCGCCGCTACGGCCGTCAGGGGCCGATCCTGCTGCAGGGCCAGGCCGGCCACGGCCAGATAGGCAAGGGAGTCGTCTCCCCTGGACTCCGCCACCAGAGCGAGGGCCTCCAGCGCCGCATCGCCGTTCTGACTGCGGGCCAGCATGTTCACCAGCAGGCCATAGCCATCGCCCTCCACCGCCTCCACGCGCTCAAGCACGGTCAACAGATGCGGGGCCGCCGCATCGGGGCGGCCTTCGTTGACCAGCAGCGCGGCCAGAATCTGACGGGCTTCCAGATTCTCCGGTTCCAGCGCCAGCCAGCGTTCGGCGCCCGGCAGGGCCGCGGCCGGATCACCGGCAAACAGGGCGATACGGGTGGCCCGCTCGGCCACTTCGGGGTTGCGGGTACGCTGAGCCGCACGCAGATAGTGCTCCACGGCGACCTGCAATTCTCCCTGGTGTCCGGCAATCTCGCCGACCAGCAGTTCGTAGAGCAGATCGGAGACACCGTTGCCCTCCCCTTCCAGCGGCAACAGATGGCCTTCGGCCAAGGGCTGCCAAGGCTCCTCGTAGCCCTCGCCGTCCCGGGACAGACCGGCGCAGGCGGCCAGCAATCCACACAGCACCACCGCCGCCCCCAGGCGGGGTACCGGGCGGCGGGGAGGAAACCAGGGGAAAACGGATCTTTGATCGGGCAGCATGGAAAGACTATAAACCCATTTGTTCAAAAAATGATGGTCCTGCGGGGCGCGCCAAGGTCACGGGACAGTGTAAACTAGACTGGACATCACTCGACTGACACCATGTCAACCGTACCTGCCGGCATGTCAAGCCCCGGAACCGGGAAATCGCAAGCTCTTGATACGGGACATGGACGACCGGCGGGGAATCCACCACATTGGGGCGGATCTGATACGGTCGACGGCAGAATCGGACCGGGGCAGCGAGCGGGAAACCCGAACAATCAGGTTAACCGTCCCATGCTCCTTAGCACCCCGCAACGGCCGATAAGTTCCCGCCGCAGCGGGTCGAATTTTGCGGACAGGTCAGTTTTCCGAGCGGACTCAAAGGGTTGAAAATCCGGGACATCTTGTCATGACTTCAATGCTGGCGCAGAATACGCTATTCCACAGGTCCTCACGTGCGATGCTTTTTACTCTCGGAGTCAACCATAAATCCGCCCCGGTCGGGATTCGTGAACGCGTCGTGTTCTCCCCGGACCGCATGGATGAGGCCCTGACCGGCCTGACCCGTTCCACCCCGGTGGATGAGGCGGCGATCCTGTCCACCTGTAACCGGACGGAGATCTACTTCCGCTCCGAGGCGCACCAGCCCGCCGATCGCGTGCTGCATTGGCTGGCGGATTTCCACCGCCTCAAGCCCGGCGAGATCCAGCCCTACATCTACCGTCACGCCGAGGCCGATGCGGTCAAGCACCTGCTCCGCGTGGCCTGCGGCCTGGATTCCCTGGTGCTGGGTGAACCGCAGATCCTGGGGCAGCTCAAGGGTTCCTATCAGAGCGCCGGTGCCGCCGGCACCCTGGGCCGCCAGCTGGGCCGACTGTTCCAGCACGCCTTCTCGGTGGCCAAGAACGTGCGGACATCCACCGCCATCGGCTCCAGCCCGGTTTCGGTGGCCTTTGCCGCCGTCTCCCTGGCCAAGCAGATCTGGGGCGACATGAAGCCCCTCACCGCCCTCATGATCGGCGCCGGTGAAACCATCGAACTGGCGGCCCGCCACCTGCACAGCAACCAGATCGGCCGCATCATCGTCGCCAACCGTACCGTGGAACGGGCCAAGGTCCTGGCCAGCGAATTCGACGCCGAGGTCATTACCCTGTCCGAGATCCCCGCCCGTCTGGCGGAGGCCGACATCCTCATCTCCTCCACCGCCAGTCCCCTGCCGATCCTGGGCAAGGGCGCCGTGGAGCGTGCCCTGAAGGCCCGCAAGCGCCGTCCCATGTTCATGGTGGACATCGCCGTACCCCGGGACATCGAGCCCGAGGTAGGCAATCTGGACAACGTCTTCCTCTACACCGTGGACGACCTGGAAGAAGTCATCCAGGAAAACCTCCAGTCCCGCCGCGAGGCGGCGCGCCAGGCGGAGGAGATCATTGAATCCCAGGTCAGTACCTTCATGGGCTGGCTGCAGGCCCAGAGCGCGGTAAGCACCATCTGCGCCTTCCGCGACAAGGCCCATGGCGTCCAACTGGAGGTGCTGGAAAAGGCCAACCAGATGGTGGCCGCCGGCAAGTCGCCGGAAGAAGCCCTGTCCTTTCTGGCCCACACCCTCACCAACAAGCTGCTGCATGACCCCTGCCACGCCATGAACGAGGCCGCCCGCGAAGGTCGCCTGGAACTGGTGGACGCGGCCCATGCCCTCTTCAAGCTGCCGAGTCTCACCAACAAGATCCATTCGTGAAAGACTCCATTCGTCGCAAGCTTGAAGGTATCGCGGATCGTTTCGAGGAACTCAGTGGCCTGCTGGCGGATCCGCAGGTCATCGGGAACCAGGATCGCTTTCGCCGCTATTCCGTGGAATACAGCCAGCTGGAGCCGGTGGTCCAGTGCTGGAAGGACTATGCCGGCGCCCTTGATGAACTGGAGGCCGCGCGCCAGATGGCCCGGGACCCGGACCCGGACCTGCGTGGCATGGCCGAGGATGAGATCCCCGTGCTCCAGACCCGCCTGGAAGCCCTGGAACTGGATCTGCAGCGTCAGCTGATCCCAAAAGACCCTCACGACGAGAACAATACCTTCCTGGAAATCCGTGCCGGCACCGGCGGGGACGAGGCGGCCATCTTTGCCGGCGACCTGTTCCGCATGTACAGCCGCTACGCGGAAACCCGGGGCTGGCAGGTGGAACTGCTCTCCGAGAGCGAGGGCGAGCACGGCGGCTACCGGGAGGTCATCGCCCGCATCATCGGCCGCGGGGTCTATTCCCGGCTCAAGTTCGAGTCCGGCGCCCATCGGGTGCAACGGGTGCCGGATACGGAATCCCAGGGGCGCATTCACACCTCTGCCGCCACCGTCGCCGTGATGCCGGAACCGGACGAGATGGAAATCCCGGAGATCAATCCGGCGGACCTGCGCATCGACACCTATCGGGCCAGCGGGGCCGGTGGCCAGCACGTCAACCGTACCGATTCCGCCGTGCGTCTCACCCATCTGCCTTCCGGCATCGTGGTGGAATGCCAGGACGAGCGCTCCCAGCACAAGAACAAGGCCCGGGCCATGAGCCTGCTGGCCGCCAAGCTGATCGAGCGGGAAGAAACCCGCCGCTTCCAGGAGCAGAGCGCCACGCGCAAGAGCCTGGTGGGCAGCGGGGACCGTTCCGAGCGCATTCGCACCTACAACTTCCCCCAGGGGCGGGTCACGGATCATCGCATCAACCTGACCCTCTACAAACTGGAGGCCATCATGACCGGCGAGCTGGATCCGGTTATCGATCCGCTGGTGAATGAACACCAGGCCGAACAGCTGGCCGCCCTGGCCGACTGAGCCGCCCCTTGCCCGCCCTTACCCTCAAGACCCTGTTGATTGAGGCGAGAACCGCCCTGGCCCATGGGGAAGCGCCCCGCCTGGAAGCGGAACTGCTGCTGGCCCATGCCCTGGGCCGGGATCGCGGCTGGCTCTATGCCCATGGGGGCGACACCCTGGAGGACCCCACCGCCCTGGCATGCTTCAGGACCCTGGTACAGCGACGCGCCCAGGGCGAGCCGGTCAGCTACCTGCTGGGCTGTCGAGAATTCTGGTCCCTGAATCTGCAGGTCCGCCCCGGCGTGCTGATCCCCCGCCCCGACACCGAAACCCTGGTGGAGGCCGCCCTGTCGCGGCTGCCCCAAGACCTTCCAGGCCGGGTGGCGGATCTGGGCACGGGCACGGGCGCCATCGCCCTGGCCCTGGCCGTGGAGCGCCCCCGGTGCCGCATCATTGCCGTCGACCGCTCACCCCAGGCGCTGGCCGTCGCCATCGAGAATGTGGAACGGCTGGGGCTGGGGCAACAGGTAACGTGTCGATGCGGTGACTGGTTCGAGCCGCTGGCGGGCGAACGCTTTGACCTGATCGTCTCCAACCCGCCCTACATCGCCGAGGCAGACCCCCATCTGGAGCAGGGGGACCTGCGCTTCGAGCCCCGCTCGGCCCTGGCCTCGGGGCCGGACGGTCTGGCCGATATCCGTCGCATCGTCGGTCAGGCCCCCGACCATCTCGACCCGGGCGGCGGACTGCTGCTGGAGCATGGGATGGGTCAGGGCAAGGCCGTCAGGGAGCTGCTGGTACAGGGTGGGTTTTGCGGGGTAGAAACCGTGCAGGACCTGGGCGGCAAGGACCGGGTGACTCTGGGGATCATGCCGCTGTGACCGGCCTTCCCAGCCGCAACGACAATGCCTTCGTCAACCCCGTCGCCGCCTGACGCCAGTCTTCTCTCCCCCCCAGCGCCGCTAGGGAGGTGGTCGCCAGCCCCCGGTAACCACAGGGATTGATGCGATCAAAGGCCGACAGGTCGGGATCCAGGTTGAAGGCCAGGCCATGATAACTCCCTCCCCGCCGGACCCGCAGGCCCAGCGCGGCAATCTTGGCGTCCCCCACATAGACCCCGGGCGCCTCGGCTCGGGCCTGGGCGGCGATCCCCTGGGTCGCCAGATAATCGATCACCGCCGACTCCAGCGCGGTCACCAGGGCCCTCACGCCCAGCCCCGAGCGCCGCAGATCCAGCAGGGTATAGATCACCACCTGACCCGGCCCGTGGTAGGTCACCTGCCCACCCCGGTCCACCGGGATCACCGGGATGTCGCCGGGATCGAGCACATGCTCCGGCTTGCCGTTGAGCCCCAGGGTGAACACCGGGGGATGCTCCACCTGCCAGAGTTCATCGAGGGTGCCTGCATCCCGGTGCTCGGTGAAGGCCTGCATCCGTCGCCAGGTGGACTCGTAGTCGCAGCGCCCCAGGCGGCGCACAAGGATGGCGGACATGTCGGCACAGGCTCAGAGGGTCATCTGCACCAGCTCACAGGCGCTGAGTTCAAGATAGAGGGCGTCCATCTGGGCCTGGCTTTGGGCATGGACACGGATGGTGATGGCCTGGTAGCGCCCCCCCTTGGAAGCACGCACGGAAAAATCCGACTCCCGGATATCCGGCACATGCTTGCCGACGATGACCCGTACCCGCTCTCCCAGCTCCGGCACCGAGGCACCGAAAACCTTCACCGGGAACTGACAGGGAAACTGCAATCCCATTTCTTCGGGCTTTTGCATCACACGCCCTCCCGCAGTCGAGCCTTGTAATCCTGATACAAGCCATGCAGCCGCCGCCAGACGGGGCCGGGGACGCCCGCGCCCACCGGTCGGCCGTCCAGGCGGGTCACGGGCAGAATCTCCCGGGTGGAACTGGTCAGCCAGATCTCCTCGGCCGCCCGCAGCGACTGTTCCGGAATGGCCGATTCCATCACCGGCAAGCCGGCGTCCTGGGCCAGTTCCAGCACCAGGTCCCGGGTGATGCCGGGCAGGAGAGAACGGTCTTTGGGCGGGGTGACGATGACGCCGTCCCCCACCGCGAACAGGTTGCTCGCGGCACCTTCCGTCGCCAGTCCCTGACGGATCAGAATGGCTTCCGTCGCCCCGGAATCCAGGGCCTCCTGACGGGCCAGCACGTTGGGCAGCAGGGTGATGGCCTTGATATCGCAGCGGGACCAGCGATGGTCGGCGATCACCACCGCGGCCACCCCCTGCTCCAGCACCGCCGGGTTAGGGGGCGCAATGGGATTGACCATGGCAAAGACCGTGGGCCGGACACCGGACGGGAAGGCGTGGTCACGACGGGCCACGCCCCGGGTCACCTGGACATAGAGACTGCGGTCCCCACCCGGATTCTTCTCCAAGAGGGTCATGAACAGGCCCTTCCAGCCCGCCCGGTCATGCGGGTTGTCGATGCGCACCTCGGCCAGACTGCGCTCCAGACGTTCCAGATGCTCTGTCAGGCGCAACGGATGCCCACCGAAGACCGGGATCACCTCGTAGATCCCGTCACCGAACAGAAAGCCCCGATCGAACACGGACACCCGGGCCTGGGCTTCCGGCACGAACTCGCCATTGAGATAGATGATCATGTCTTGAACCAACCGAAGGTTTAGGGAAACACTGAAAAAGCCCCCGTGCCGTCACTCCCGCGAAGGCGGGAGCCCAGAAGATCCATTCCGTGACTGGATCCCCGTTTGCGCGGGGATGACTTGCTCAGAACATCCTTAGCGAACCCACATCCAGGCACTGTCGATCAGACGCCGGAACAGGCCGCCATCATCAACCCCCTGCAAGGCCACCAAGGGCAGGACCCGCAGAGGCTCCCCATCCAGCATGATGCGCAGTTCGCCATAGGCCCGTCCCTGCTCAATGGGGGCTTCCAGCTTGCTGCCCAGGGAAATCTCCGCCTGGAGACGATCATAACCGCCGCGGGGAATGGTCACATGAAGATCCTCCACCAGACCCAGGGGAACCCGGTTCTGCTCTCCCTTGTAGACCCGGGCCTCGGTCAGGGCCAGCCCGCCATCATAGAGCTTGTGGCCCTCGAACTGCCTGAAGCCCCAGTTGAACAGGGCCTGGGACTCGTTGGCGCGGACTCGCCCCCCCTGCTCATGGTCGGCGGCCTGGATCCCCATGACGGAAGCCACCAGGCGCATGCCGTCCCGCTGTGCGGAAGACACCAGGTTGTAACCGGCAGTGCTGGTCCAGCCGGTCTTGCCCCCATCCACGGCATCGTCCCGCCACAGCAGGATATTGCGGTTGGACTGGGAGATGCCGTTGAAGGTGAAACTGCGCTCGGAGTAATAGGAATAGTATTCGGGGAAATTCCGGATCAGGGCCTGCATCAGCACGGCAATGTCCTGGGCCGTGGTGTACTGGGGCGTATCACTGGGCAGCCCATGGCTGTTCTGGAACTCGGTATCGTACATCCCCAGGGCGCGGGCCTGGGCATTCATCATGTCCACGAAAGCGCCTTCGGTACCGGCAATGCGCTCCGCCAGGGCGACGCAGGCATCGTTGCCGGACTGAACGATCATGCCCCGGATCAGTTCCTCGACCCCGACCTGGGTATTCACCTCGATGAACATGCGCGACGCACCGCGCATGCCGGTACGCCAGGCGCGCTCGCTCACATCCACCCGTTCGTTCAGGGTCAGGCGACCATCCTGCAATTCCTTGAAGACGATATAGGCGGTCATGATCTTGGTGAGACTGGCAGGCTCCACCCGCTCATTGGCGGCACGCTCGGCAAGCACCATACCGCTGACCGCATCCAGCACCACGTAGTTGCGGGCGGTCAGGTCCGAGGGGGGGGAGACACGCAGGTTGGCGCCGGCCAGTCCGGGCAACAGGAGGGCAAGCAACAGAACGCTGACGACGAGTCTTGGCATCATGGCATCTTCAGGGGCTGAAAAACCGACAGAATGGATATTCGGATCGAGAAGGGTAACATACCAGGGACACCCCGGATGCGAAGGGGTTCAATCGGTGACGACCCGATAATCTCCAAGCCCCATGGACTGCAGGATGCGGACCGTCTCCCGCTTGCTGCGGACATCCGACAGAGGGCCGACACGCACCCGGTAAAGGGGGGTATCGGCCTGCCCGCCCTCCAGGACGGCCACCTGCTCAAGGCGGGCATGCAGGCGATCACGCAACCGTTCCGCATTCACGCGGCTGGAAAAGGCGCCCACCTGCAGAAAAACGGGCTCGCCCGGGTCGGATTCAACCTGGCCGGCCGGAGCGTCCTGCCCCGCCCACCCGGCCTGCATGACCTCGGGACGGGACGGCTCGGGGATCAGGGCCTTGACCTCCACCCGTGCCGTCCCCTCACCCAGCATGCCGATACGATGGGCCGCCGCATAAGAAAGATCAATGATGCGATTGTCCACGAACGGTCCTCGGTCATTCACCCGCACCACCACGCTGCGGCCGTTCTCCAGATTGGTCACCCGCGCATAGGTGGGCAGCGGCAATGACGTGTGGGCCGCCGTCATGGCGAACATGTCATAGGGCTCGCCGCTGGAGGTGCGCCGGCCATGGAACTTGGTCCCGTACCAGGAGGCCACGCCGCGTTCGCGGTAGCCCTCGGCACTGTCCAGGGTGGTATAGCGGCGCCCGAACACCACGTAGGACGCCGGATTACCGTAACGGCTCGGGGGCTCCACCCGGGGCACCGGCTCAGGCACCCGGGACAGGTCCGGAATCCTGCCGGGATGAGGGGCGCCATCCCGCTCTTCAGGTGTGTAGCCGGGACCGGCGGGGCCGGGACCACGGCTACTGCTGCAGGCGGCCAGGGTCAGCGCCAGCAAGACCGCCGGCAGAAGACGCAGGGCAACCTGCCTGGTCACCGCGCCCCACCATCCGCCAGGGCCTGCTCCCGGGCCTTGCGAATCTCCCGCGCCAGCTCATATACCGCCATGGCATAGAGCGGACTGCGGTTATACCGGGTGATGACATAGAAATTCTCATAGCCCAGCCAGACCTGGGTCCCCTCCTCCGCCTGCAGCTCTATCACCGAGAAGCGGGCATCCGGTGCCACGCGGCCTTCCGGCACGATGCCGTGGCGGGCCAGCTCATCAAGGTCATGGCGGGCCTGATAGCCGCTCCCCATCAGGGATTTGTAGGCATCCCCCTCCACCCGGGCGCGCACCACCACGGGTTCTCCCATGACCCAGTGATGCCGACGGAAATAGTTGGCCACGCTGCCGATGGCATCGGGCCAGGAGTTGAGCAAATCACGGCGACCGTCGCCGCTGAAATCCACGGCATATTCCCGGTAGCTGGAAGAAATGAACTGCCCCCGCCCCATGGCTCCGGCGTAGGAACCGAGCGTTTCCCGCAGGTCCAGCCCTTCCTCTCGCACCAGGTGCAGGTAGTGACGCAGTTCGGAGCGGAAGAAGTTCGCCCGGGGCGGATAGTCAAAGCCCAGGGTCACCAGGGCATCCACCACCGGAAAGGTCCCCTGATGGCGGCCGTAGAAGGTTTCCACGCCGATGATCGCCACGATGATCTCCGCGTTGACCTGGAAGGTCTCCTGGGCGCGCAGGATGGTCGCTTCATGCTCCTGCCAGAAACGCTCCCCGGCACGGATCCGCTGTTCGGTGAGGAAGATCGGCCGGTAGTCCTTCCAGGGACGGGCCTCGGCCGGGGTGGAGATCAGATCCAGGATCCGCTGCTGCGGCCTGGCCTCGGCAAACAGCCGCTCCAGCTCGCGGGCATCGAAGCCATCCTCCCTGGCCAGGGTACTGATGAACTCCCGGACATCGCCGCGCTCAAGGTACGGCGGGTCACCGGCCACCAGGCCACGGGGATTGGCCCCGGCTGCGGCACAGGCGCCCAGCAGCAACGCTGCCAGCAGCAGGGAAGACATACGACGGTGGAAAGGCACCGGGGAAGCGCACAGGAAGGTCATCGGGCGAGTAGTCTGCGGTGGGAGTTGATGGACATCAGAATACCGAAAGCCGCCATCAGGGTCACCATGGACGTACCGCCGTAACTGAACAGGGGCAAGGGGACCCCCACCACCGGCAGCAGCCCCACCACCATGCCCGTATTGACGAACACGTAGACAAAGAAGGTGAAGCTCAGACTTCCTGCCAGCAGACGCGAATAGGTGTCCTGGGCCCGCAGGGCGATGGTCAGCCCGCGCAGGATCACCAACAGGTAAAGGGCCAGCAACAGCAGGATGCCCATCAGACCGAACTCCTCGGCATAGACGGCGAAGATGAAGTCGGTGGAGCGCTCCGGCAGGAACTCCAGCTGGGACTGGGTGCCGTTGAGCCAGCCCTTGCCGTACAGCCCCCCGGAGCCGATGGCGATCTTGGACTGGATGATGTGATAGCCGGCCCCCAGGGGATCACTCTCCGGGTTCAGCAGCGTGAGTACCCGCCGCCGCTGATAATCCTGCATGAAATGCCACAGCACCGGCGCCGCCACCATGGCCAGGGCCCCCAGTCCCATGAGGATGCGCCAGCGCACCCCGGCAAGAAAGATGATCACCAGGCCGGAACCCGCCACCAGCAAGGCGGTGCCCAGGTCCGGCTGCTTGGCGATCAGCACCGACGGCACCAGCACCAGCAGACCCGCCGCCACGACTTCCACGAACCGGGGCGGCAGCGGTCGATCGGCGAAATACCAGGCCACCACCATGGGCACGGCGATCTTCATGAATTCGGAAGGCTGAAACCGCACGACCCCCAGATCCAGCCACCGCTGCGCGCCCTTGCCCACCTCACCAAAGAACATCACCGCCAGCAGCAACAGGACCCCGGCGGCATACACCCAGGGCGACCATTGGCGCAGATGGTGCGCCGAGATCTGCGCCATCACCATCAGTATGGTAAAGGCAATGCCTACCCGCACCCCCTGCCGATACAGGGTATCCAGATTTTCACCGCTGGCGCTGTAGAGCACGACAAAACCCATGGCCAGCAACAGGGCCACCCCCCCCAGCAACAACAGGTCCAGGTGCAGGGCACGGACAATGGCGCGCCCCAGACCGTGCTCTTCCGCGGTGCCGTTCAGCATCAGGGGGTCATCTCCAGCATGAAATAGTCCATCACCTTACGGGCCACCGGCGCCGCCACCCGGCCACCGCTGCCGCCGTTCTCCACCAGCACCGCTATCGCAATCCGGGGTTCATCCGCCGGGGCGAAACCGATGAACAGGGCATGATCACGCAGGTGCTTGGCCACCGTTGCCTCGTCATATTCCTCATCATCCGCCAGCCCGAACACCTGCGAGGTCCCGGTCTTGCCGGCGATGCGGTAGGGGGCGTCCCGTCCTGCCGACTGATAAGCCGTGCCGTTGCTCCGGTGCATGACGTGCTCCATCGGGGTCAGGACCTGACCCCAGTGTTCCGCACGGCTCACCTGCACCGGGCTGAGGAATTCCGGCTCGGCCACATGCAGCTCCTCACCGTCTTCACCCAGCATGCCACGCAGCAGATGGGGACGCACCCGCTGGCCGCGCATGGCCAGGGTGCTGCTGATGGAGGCCATCTGCATGGGGGTGGCCAGCATGTACCCCTGCCCGATGGCGGTGATCAGGGTTTCGCCGGGGAACCAGGGCATGCCCTGCGCACCCCGTTTCCACTCACGGCTGGGCAGCAGGCCGCGACGCTCGCCGGTGCTGTCGATGCCCGTGGCCTCCCCCACCCCGAAGCGCCCCAGGAATTCCGACATGCGGTCGATCCCCAGTCGATAGGACATGTCGTAGAAGTACACGTCCGATGACTGGGTGATGGCCTTGTCCAGGTCCACCCAGCCATGGCCGTACCGCCGCCAGTCCCGGTAGCGTCGGGTATCGTTGGGCAGGGTGTAGTAGCCGGCGGCGAACATCTGTCGATCCGCGCGGATCACGCCATGCTCCAGCCCCGCCAGGCCCACCAGCATTTTCAGGGTGGAACCGGGCGGGTACTGGCCCGACAGGGCGCGATTGAACAGGGGCTGGCGCCGATTGTTGCGCAGCTCCTGGAAGGTGCGGGCCGGAATCCCGTGCACGAACAGGTTGGGGTCGAAGGTGGGCATGCTGACCATGGCCAGGACCTCGCCGTTGCGGGGGTCCATGGCCACGATGGCGCCGGCCATACCGTCCAGGGCCTCCTGGGCCACGGCCTGCAGACGCACGTCCAGGCTCAGCACCAGATCACGCCCCGGCGCTGGCGGCTCCCGCTCCAGGACCCGCAGCATACGACCCTGGGCGTTCACCTCCACCTTCTGGAAGCCCACCTGACCGTGCAGCTGATCCTCATAATAGCGTTCGATCCCCAGCTTGCCGATATGGCTGGTGCCGGCGTAGCGCCGGGTATCGATGCGGGCCAGCTCCCGCTCATCAATGCGCCCCACATAGCCGATGACATGGGCCAAGGCGTCGCCATGGGGATAATGGCGCGCCACCCGAGCCTGCACGTCCACGCCGGGGAACAGATGCCGATTGACGGCGAAGTTGGCCACTTCCTCGTCCGTGAGATTGAGCTTCAAGAGGACCGCCTGGAAGGGGCGCTTGCCCCGCAGTGAGCGGCGAAACCGCTCGATCTCGGCCGGCTCCAGATCCAGCAACGCCGAAAGCCGGTCAAGGGTGTCCTGCAGGTTCTCCACCTGCTCCAGGGTCACCTCCAGCTGATAGGCCGGACGATTCTCTGCCAGCACCACCCCGTTACGGTCATAGATCAGCCCCCGGGGGGGTGGCAGGGCTTCCAGACGCACCCGGTTGCTCTGGGACAGGGTCGAAAAATGGGAATGGTTGAGCACCTGCAGCTGCGTCAGCCGCCCCCCGACAAGACCAAACAGCAGAACGATGATGACGCCCAGGGTAATGACTCGGGCCAGGAACAGCCGCTGTTCCAGGTGGTGATTCTTGATGGGTTGACGCGACGACATGCCCTTGATCCGGAAGACTCATGGCCACACGGGCAGGAGGAGGTTGCGAGGGCCGGCGTGCCTGAAGTTAAGTGGGCAAAAGCGGTGGGGAGGCCGCAGCCACCCCACCGCCGAGATCAGGCCTGGGCCTGATGGCGCTTGACGGAACTCTCGATCTCGGCCTTGGCCTCATCAACGCCGACCCAGCCTTCGACCTTCACCCACTTGCCGGGTTCCAGTTCCTTGTAATGCTCGAAGAAGTGCTTGATCTGGTCCAGCAGGAGGGCGGGGACGTCGTCGGGGCCCTGGATGTGATCATATTCCCGGGACAGCTTGGACACGGGCACCGCCAGCAGCTTGGCGTCCTCGCCCGCCTCGTCGGTCATCTTCAGCATGCCCACGGGACGGCAACGAATCACGCTGCCGCTGACCACCGGGAAGGGGGTCATCACCAGCACGTCCACCGGATCACCGTCATCGGACAGGGTGTGGGGCACGAAACCGTAGTTGCAGGGGTAGAACATGGGGCTGGCCATGAAACGATCCACCAGCAGGGCACCGCTGTCCTTGTCCACCTCGTACTTGACCGGCGAGGCATACGCAGGAATCTCGATGATCACGTTGATGTCGTTGGGCAGGTCTTTGCCTGCGGAGATCTTGTCAATATTCATTGGATCAGGCCCAAGGGGGTTGTGGATCAGGAGGCGGCATTATAACGGCAACCCGGCCGGCGAAAAGCCACCTCCCAGGGGGGAGTGCTTGCGTGCCGGGCGCTTGAGCAGGTATAAGTTTCGGCCTAATGTCTTTATAACCCATCTGATACACGCCTATTATTCTAAAGAGGAAATGCCATGCGTATCGTGCTTCTGGGCGCACCGGGATCCGGCAAGGGGACCCAGTCCAAGCTGATCATGGAGCGCTACAAGGTGCCTCAGATCTCCACCGGGGATCTCCTGCGCGCTGCCGTTTCCGCCGGAACGCCCCTGGGCCGGCAAGCCAAGGCCGCCATGGATGCCGGCCAGCTCGTGACGGATGATATCGTCCTGGGCATGATCCGCGAACGCCTGGCCATGCCCGACACTCAGCAGGGCTACATCCTGGACGGGTTCCCCCGCAACCTGGCCCAGGCCGGGGCGCTGGACGACCTGCTCAAGGAACTGGGCAAGCCGCTGGATGTGGCGCTGCTCATCGACGTGGACTTCGACAATCTGATGCAGCGCCTCACCGGCCGCCAGACCTGCGGCTCCTGCGGCGCCGTCTTCAACCGTCACACCAACCCTTCCCGGAAGGAAAACGTGTGCGATGTCTGCGGCGGTGAACTCACCCACCGCGCGGACGACAACGAAGAAACCATCGGCAAGCGTCTCAAGGTCTACGAAGAGCAGACCCGCCCCCTGGTGCAGTATTACAGCGAACGCAGCCTGCTGCAGACAGTGAAGGGTGAAGGTGAGATCGAGTCCATCTACAAGGCGGTCTCCGAGGTGCTGGAGTCCTGCCGCAAGTAAGGACGTGCTCCGCCCCGAGACACACTCCGGGTGTCTCGGGGTCATCTCACCCCGATGTCTCCCCGGTCCCCATGCATTCCAGCGCAATTCATCTAGGCACCACGCCACCCGGCCTCTTCCCGGTGGTTCAGGCGCACCAGCGCGCATGAACCCTCGCAAGCTTCTCTCCTGCTGCCTGCTCATGACCTGCTGCGTCACCACGGTCCAGGCGAATGACTGGTCCCTGTGCCGCTACCAGCCGGAATCCCTGGAGTACCCGTTCCCCCGGGACGATCAGACCCGCTTCTTCGCCGACAGCGCCTTCATTGACCGGGACGGGATCTCCCGCCTGGAGGGCAACGTCGCGCTCTATGACCAGGGCCGCATGCTGCGGGCGGATCGCATCACCTACGAGGAAAGTCGATCCTTCCTGGAAACCGAAGGCAATGTGCGTTTTCAGACCGATACGGGACTCTTTTTCGAAAGCCCGGGCGGTTTTCTGCATCTGGACACGGAGACCGGCCGTTTCGAGCATGCCCGCTACCGCTTTGACCCCCGTCATGCCCGGGGTGAAGCGAAGGCACTGGAACCCCGCGGTCACAACACGCTGTATCTTCAGGAGGCCACTTACACCACCTGCGACCCCGGCCGGGACCACTGGCTGCTCAGTGCGCGCCATGTACAGCTGAATCAGGACAGTGGCCAAGGCACGGCCAGGGGCGTCCTCCTGCGCTTTCAGGGGGTGCCCCTGTTCTATACGCCGTGGATCACCTTTCCCATCGATGATCGCCGCAAGTCCGGCCTGCTGCCACCCAGCTTCGGGACCTCGGACAACACCGGCGCGGATCTGCTGATCCCGTTCTATCTGAACCTGGCCCCCCACCGGGATGCCACCCTGGGCCTGCGCCTGATGGACAGCCGGGGCGCCATGCTGATGTCCGAGTTCCGCTACCTGAACCCCAGCAACCGAGGCCGGATCCAGCTGGATTACCTGCCCAACGACACGAGCTATGGCGAAGACCGCACCCTGGTGGCCTGGGACCACCACTGGCGCATCAGTCCCCGGCTGCACTTTCACACAACGGGCAGCGACGTCTCGGACGACCGCTACTTCCGCGACCTGGGTGACTCCCTGGACGATACCAGCATCACCCATCTGGAACGGCGGGCGGACCTTGTCTACGCCGGCCAGGGCTGGACGCTGCTGGGGCGGGTGCAGGATTTCCAGATCGTGGACGAGACCCTCTCCAGCACCAGCCGTCCCTACAAACGGCTGCCCCAGCTGCTCTACCAGGGCCGCTGGCCCTGGCAGGCGGGTGGATTCGACTATCGCCTGCGCGCCGAATGGGTCGCCTTCGAGCGGGATGACAGCGTCACCGCCCGGCGCACGGATCTGATGCCGGAGATCAGCCGCCCCATGCACGGGGCCGCCTGGTTCGTAACCCCGAGCCTGAAATACCGCGTCACCCATTATGACCTGGACGACCAGCCCGCCGATGTCGACAGCAACCTGACCCGAGCGCTGCCCATCGCCAGCCTGGATGCCGGACTATTCCTGGAACGCCCGCTGGAAAGCGGGAACATCCAGACCCTGGAGCCGCGGTTGTACTATCTCTACACCCCCCGCCGGGATCAGGATGACATCCCTTTGTTCGATACCGCCCAGTTCGATTTCAGCTTTGATCAGCTGTTTCGGGATCATCGCTTCAGCGGCCCGGACCGGGTCGCCGATGCCGATCAGCTCACTACGGGCCTCACCACCCGCATCATCGACGGCCGCTCCGGCGAGGAACGTCTGCGGGTCAGCCTGGGGCAGATCCACTACTTTGATGATCGTCGCGTGACCCTGCGCGAGGAAGGCCGCGCCGAAACCGCCGACAGTTCCTCCATGGTCGCCGAAATGGCGGCGCGCCTGGGGGATCGCTGGCGCACCCGCGCCGGCGCCCAATGGGACCCGCGACGGGAACAAATGGAGCGTTCTTCCGCTCTTCTGCAATACCGGGTGGATGGACGCCGCGTGATCAACCTGAGTCACCGTTACCGGGAAGACCTCCTGGAACAGGCCGATCTCTCGTTTGCCTGGCCCCTGTCCCGTCACTGGGACGTGGTGGGGCGCTGGGCCTACAGCCTGGAGGATAACCGGGACCTGGAAGTCCTGGCAGGCCTGGAATATAAGAGCTGCTGCTGGGCCTTCCGCCTCGTCTCCCGCCGTTACCTCAACGACGGCGCCCGGGATGAGTACAATGACGGCATTTATTTTCAACTTATCCTCAAAGGGCTCGGCAGTCTGGGCACCGGCCTGGGTGACCTGCTGAGCGAGGGCGTGCTGGGTTATGAAACTGATTACTAGACTGCTGATACTCGTGGCGCTGACCTGGTCCTTGGGCATCGGCGCCCAGACACCCTCACCGGAAGACGGGCGACTGATGGACCGGATCATCGCCGTGGTGGAAGAAGACGTCATCATGCAGAGCGAACTGCAACAGCGCATGGATGAGATCGGGCAGCAACTGGCGGCCCGTGACGGGCAGGCCCCGCCGCGTGATGCGCTGGTGCGCCCGGTGCTGGACCGCCTGATCCTGGAGCGCCTGCAATTGCAGGAAGCGCGCCGCATCGGCATCCGCATCGACGACATCACCCTCAATAACGCAATGGAGAACATCGCCCGGGAAAACCGCATGACCCTGACCGAGTTCCGTGACCGGCTGGTGGCCGACGGCATGGATTTTCCGGCCTTCCGGGAACAGATCCGCAATGAACTGGCCATCTCGCAGCTACGCCGCCGGCAGGTGGACAGCCGCATCCAGGTCAGCGAACAGGAGATCGACGACCTGATTGCCAGCGAAAGCGGTGCCATCGACAGGGACGTGGAATACCGCCTGCTGCATCTGCTGATTTCCCTCCCCGAAGGGGCAACCCCCGACAGGATCCAGGCGGCCCGGGAACAGGCCCGGAAGATCCGCGAGGAAGCTGCCACCGGGGCCGACTTCACCGCCCTGGCCCTGCGGGAATCCGCCGGCCGGCACGCCCTGGACGGCGGTGACCTGGGCTGGCGCAGCGCCGCCCAGGTCCCCACCCTGTTCGCCCGGCACGTGGTGCTGATGCGGGAAGGCGAAGTCAGCGAGGTCATCCGCTCTCCCTCCGGATTCCACATCATCAAACTGGCGGAGCGGCGGGGCGGCACCCGTACCCAGGTCCGTCAGACCCAGGTGCGCCATATCCTCATCACGCCCACCGAAGTGCTGAGCAACGATGAGGCCTTCGAGCGCCTCTCCAGCCTGCGCAGCCGCATCGAAGACGGCGCCGACTTCGCTGAACTGGCCCGTGCCCATTCCGACGATCGGGGCAGCGCCCTGCGGGGCGGCGAACTGGGCTGGACCGACCCGGGTGACCTGGTACCCCAGTTCGAGGACGTCATGAACCGGCTGCCGCCGGGACGCATCAGTGAACCCTTCCGCTCCCCATTCGGCTGGCACATCCTGGAGGTGCTGGAACGACGGGATCACGACAGCTCCCGGGAGCTGATGCGTGCCCAGGCTCGGGAGATCATCCGGGACCGCAAGCGGGACGACGAACTGGAACTGTGGCTGCGCCGACTGCGGGACGAGTCCTTTGTGGAACTGCGCCTGGACGCTCGTAACCCGGGGGATCCGACGGCCCTGATCAGCCCGCGGGGACGATAATGACTCGTCCCATACCCCGTATCGCCATCACCCCGGGGGAGCCGGCGGGCATCGGACCGGATCTGGTGGCCATGCTGGCCCAGCAACCCTGTCCGGCCCAGCGGATCGTGATCGCGGATCCCCTGGTGCTGCAGGATCGGGCCGCGGATCTGGGACTGCCTCTGACCCTCACGCCCTTTGACCCGGACAGCCCACCCCACACCGATCGCGCGGGTTGCCTGAGCATCGTCGGTGATTGCCAGGTGGCCCACCCCGTCAGGGCCGGTCATCTCGATCCGGCCAACGGGGACTATGTGCTGCAGACCCTGCGTCGGGCGGCCGACGGCTGCCTGGCCGGCACCTTCGATGCCCTGGTCACGGGCCCTGTACACAAGGGCGTCATCAATACCGCCGGCATCCCCTTCACCGGCCACACGGAATTCCTGGCGGAACGCTGCCGAGCCCCCATGCCGGTGATGCTGCTGGCCGCCGGTGAGTTGCGGGTCGCCCTGGTCACCACCCATCTGCCCCTGTCCAGGGTGGCCGCCGCCATCACGCCGGCACGACTCCTGAGCGTGCTGCGAGTACTGCACCAGGACCTGCGCGAGCAGTTCGGGTTGGCCCGACCCCGCATCCTGGTCTGCGGCCTCAACCCCCATGCGGGCGAAGGGGGCCACCTGGGAGACGAGGAGATCCGGATCATCACCCCGGTGCTGGAACAGCTGCGCACCGAGGGCATGGATCTGCGCGGCCCCCTGCCCGCCGACACCCTGTTCACCGACCGCTATCTGCGCGAGGCGGACGCGGTGCTGGCCATGTATCATGACCAGGGACTGCCGGTACTCAAGCACGCGGGCTTTGGCCGGGCCGTGAACATCACCCTGGGGCTGCCCATCATCCGCACCTCGGTAGACCATGGCACCGCCCTGGAACTGGCCGGTACCGGCCGGGCCGAAGTCGGCAGCTTCCTTGAGGCCCTGTCCCTGGCCATCCACCTATCCTTGCAAAGAGCATCCTGACCATCCGTCCCGAGGAATCACCCATGTCCCGAGCCATGCGCATCGGCACCCTGTCCCTACTCAGCCTGGCCCTGATGCTGGGCGGCTGTACCTTCGTCAAGCTCACTCCCGGCGGTGAACGGGTCCGTATCCTGGATGCCCGGGATGTGACCCAGTGCGAGCGGGTCGGCAACACCTCCGCCACGGTGGCCGAGCAGGTGGGCATCTTCAAGCGTCCCCCGGAAAAGCTGGCCCAGGAAGTGGACCATGCCGCCCGCAATGCCGCCGCCGAGATGGGCGGTGATACCCTGGTCCCCCGCGGTCCCCTGCGGGAAGGGCGACGGGGCTATGACGTCTATCGCTGCATCCGCTGACAGACCCTCCGGAGACCCCGCGCCCAGTGGAACACGCCCCCAGAAAACGTTTCGGCCAGCATTTCCTGCATGACCCCGGTGTCATCCGGCGCATCGTCGGGGCCATCGATCCCTGTCCGGGGCAGACCTTGCTGGAGATCGGTCCCGGCACGGGCGCCATCACCCGACCCGTGCTGGAACGCTGTCGGCAACTGCATGTGGTGGAACTGGACCGGGATCTGATTCCCCGTCTGCAAACGGAGTATGCCGATGCCGGTGAGCTCATCGTGCACGCCGCCGATGCCCTGAAGTTCGATGTCGGCGCAGTGCCGGTGCCCACCGGCCGCAAGCTGCGGGTGATCGGCAACCTGCCCTACAACATCTCCACGCCCCTGATCTTTCACCTGCTGAAGTGGGCCGACGGCATCCAGGACATGCACTTCCTGCTGCAAAAGGAGGTGGTGGATCGGCTGACTGCCCGTCCCGGCACGGCCGAATACGGGCGGCTGGGGATCATGGTGCAGTATCGCTGCCGGACCGAATCCCTGTTCCATGTCGGCCCGGGGGCCTTCCGCCCCCCGCCGCGGGTTGATTCCGCCGTGGTCAGGCTGATGCCCTGGGATACCCTGCCCTACCCGGCCCGGGACGAAGCCCTGTTTGCCGCCCTGGTCCACCAGGGCTTCACCCGCCGGCGCAAGACCCTGCGCAACGCCCTGCAGGGCCTGGCGGATCCCACCGCCATGACGGCGGTGGACATCGACCCCGCCCGACGCCCGGAAACCCTGTCAGTGGAAGAGTTCGTCCGTCTGGCCAATCAGGTGGCCGAGACCCATACTTAAGCCGGTCCCCATGTGGGGTTACAATGTATTTTTTCCGCCATCGGCGAGGACACAATGGCAGAACACAATCCGCTGCTTCGCTTGAGAGAATTGGGCCAGAGCGTCTGGTACGACTATATCCGCAGTGACCTCATGGCCTCCGGGGAACTGGATCGCCTGATCCGGGAGGACGGCCTGGGCGGCCTGACCTCCAACCCCGCCATTTTCGATAAGGCCATCACCGGCAGCGACCTCTATGACACCGCAATCCGGGAATGTCTGGCGCAGTCTCCGGACCTGACCACCAAAGGCCTGTTCTACCAGCTTGCCATCCGCGACCTGCAGGCCGCCGCCGATGCCTTTGCCGAGACCTACCGGCGCACCGGGGGGCGTGACGGCTTCGTCAGCCTGGAAGTCTCTCCGGAGCTGGCCTTCGACGCCGAGAGCACCGTGCGCGAAGCCCTGGAGCTGCATGCCCGGCTGGATCGTCCCAATCTCATGATCAAGGTACCCGGCACCTTGCCCGGCCTGGCCGCCATCGAGCAGCTCACTGCCGCCGGCGTCAATGTCAACGTCACCCTGCTGTTCTCCGTCACCCGCTATCAGGCGGTGCTGGAGTCCTTCCTCAAGGGCCTGGAGACTCGCCTGGAGCGGGGCGAACCCGTGGCCTCCATTGCCTCGGTGGCCAGCTTCTTCGTCAGCCGGGTGGATACCGCCCTGGACACGCTCCTGGAAGAGCGTATCCGCGAGGGCCGCCCGGTGGAACACATGCAGGGCCTGCTGGCCATTGCCAATGCCAGGCTGGCCTATGCCCATTTCCAGCAGGTCTGCGGCAGCGAACGCTGGCAGCGTCTGGTTCGGGCCGGGGCCCAGCCCCAGCGGCTGCTGTGGGCCAGCACCGGCACCAAGAACCCGGATTACAGCGATGTGCTCTACGTGGACTCGCTGATCGGCCCGGAAACGGTGAACACCCTGCCGCCGGCTACCTATGACGCCTTCCGGGATCACGGCACCCCGGCCCAGACCCTGAGCGAAGGACAGGAACAGGCCCGCGCCCTGATCCAGGGTCTGCCCGATCTGGGTATCGACCTGGAGAGCGTCACCGACCGTCTGGAGGCCGAGGGCGTTCAGGCTTTTGCCGACGCCTTCGCCCACCTGATCCAGGGCCTGGAAGACAAGCGCCGCCGCCTGGCGGCCTGAGGAACCATAGCCTGAAACTCCTGAAAGACACGGAAGAGGCATTTTGGCAGTCCCTTTCCGTCACTCCCGCGAAGGCGGGAGCCCAGGGGTTTCAGTACGTAACTGGATTCCCGCCTTCGCGGGAACGACGGGTTCATAACTGACTCACGGCATTCCCAAGGAGACGATCGTGGACGTTCTGGCGGGAGATATCGGAGGCACCAAGACCCTGCTCATGCTGGCCAAAGTGGAAGACGGCCGGCTGATCCCCGGGGAGATCCGGCGCTACACCAGTGCCGACTACCCCGGACTGGCGCCCATGGTCCGGACCTTCCTGGCGGATCAGGGTACCGGCGTACCGATCAGCGCCGCCTTCGCCCTGGCCGGCCCGGTCGCCCGCCGGGATGACGGCCAGCAGGCCCGCCTCACCAACCTGCCCTGGCAACTGGACTCCCGGCAATTGGCCCGGGACCTGGGCCTGCCCCGGGTCACCCTGGTCAACGACTTCGAGGGCATCGCCCACAGCCTGGACGACCTGCCCGCCGACAGCCTGCATGGACTGCAGCAAGCGGACAGGGATCCGGACGGAGTGCGCCTGGTGGTGGGGGCGGGAACCGGCCTTGGGGTGTGCATCGTCTGTCCCGGCCGGTCCGGGCGGCTCATACCCACCGAGGCGGGTCACGGCGAGCTGGCACCCGCCGATGCCCGCCAGTCCCGCCTGTGGGCCGCCGTCACACGGCAGGAAGGGCGCTGCAGCCGGGAGCACCTGCTCAGTGGCCGAGGGATTAACCGCATTGCCCGTTTCCTCATCAGCGAAGGCCCTCAAAGGCCGGGCAAGGTCCTGGCCGAGGCCATGACGCAACCGGACCCGGCCCCCGAACTCACCCGGCTCGCCCTGGCGGGCAGCGATCCCCTGGCCGTGGAGACCCTGTCCCTGTTCTGCAGCCTCTATGGGGGGCAGACGGGTGATCTGGCCCTGGGCTGTCTGCCCTTCGGCGGGGTCTATATTGGCGGCGGTATCGCGCCGCGCATCCTGCCTCTGCTGGATGCCGGGGGCTTCATGACGGCCTTTTGCCACAAACCGCCCATGACCCACCTGCTGGAGCGGATGTCGGTTCAGGTCATCACCGATCCCCGGTCGGGACTACTGGGTGCCGCCCGCCTGGCCGCCCTGCAGATCACCCAAGACCGCGGCTAAGACCCGCTCCGGGCTACAACTTCCCACGGGAATCCGGCAAGATACCGTTTCTTGCCAGGCGCCCCTTCCAGGCCACCGGAGACAACCCCATGCCGGAAAGCAGCGACCACCACATCCAGGTCGAGGTCAACTGCAGTTACGTGGAATCCCAGTCCGACCCCATGCACGGCCGCTTCGTGTTTGCTTACACGATCACCCTGCGCAACCTGGGCACCCAGGGCGCCAAGCTCCTCAACCGCCACTGGATCATCCACGACTCCAACGGCAAGGTGCAGGAGGTGCGGGGCGAAGGGGTCGTAGGCGAACAACCCCACCTCAACCCCGGCCAGGGTTTTCAGTACACCAGCGGCGCCATGATCGAGACCCCGGTGGGCACCATGCACGGCACCTACCGGATGGTCGCCGACGACGGCACCCGGTTCGAGGCCGTCATTCCCACCTTCACCCTGTCCGTGCCCAGGGTGCTGCACTGAATAAATCCGACCTGGGTCAAGCCTGCAAACCCCTACTTTAGACAGGGGCTTGGTCACTGATTACAATCGTGAGCACTGGAAAATAACCCTGTAAGACTCATCCACAACCACGGGCTAACCTCATGCGCATCCCTTACACCCTCTGGGCACCCATCTACGATCGACTGATTGAAAAACCTTCAACAGGCATCAGACAGCACAGCCTGGAGCGTTTGGGCGACGTGGAAGGTCGATCCATCCTGCTGGTGGGCGTGGGCACCGGGCTGGATTTTCCCTTCCTGCCCCAGGGCGCCCATTACACCGGCGTGGACCTGACCCCGGCCATGCTCAAGAAGGCGACCGAACGCGCCCAGTCCCTGAACCTGGGCATCGAGCTGCATGAGGGCAACGCCATGGCCCTGCCCTACGAGGATGCCCAGTTCGACGTGGTGGTCATGCACAATATCCTGGCGGTCGTCCCCAATGCCGGCAAGGCGCTGACCGAAGCCACCCGCGTGCTCAAGCCCGGTGGCCGGATCCTGATCCTGGACAAGTTCCTCAAGCCCGGTGAAAGCGCTCCCTTCCGCCGTCTGCTGGGCCTGGTGTCCCAGTTCCTGGCCACCCGCACCGACGTGGTGTTCGAGAACCTGATGAAAAAGCGCACCGACCTGACCCTGCTGGAAGACAGTCCGGCGATGCTGCGCGGCTGGTTCCGTCACATCCTGCTGGAAAAGAAGGCCTGACCCCGCTGCATGGCACTGTATGCCGTCGGCGACCTGCAAGGCTGTCTTGACCCGCTGAAACGGCTCCTGGACCGGGTGCGATTCGACCCGGCCCGGGATCGGCTGTGGCTGGTGGGGGATCTGGTCAACCGGGGGCCGGATTCCCTGGGCTGCCTGCGGTTCGTACGGGATCTGGGGAAAGCGGCGGAGACGGTGCTGGGCAACCACGACCTGCACCTGCTGGCCATCCACGCCGGACTGCACAAACCCCGGCGCCGGGACACCGTCCAGCCCATCCTCGACAGCCCCGATCGAGAAGAACTCATGAACTGGCTGCGGCGGCGGCCGATCCTGCACCATGACGCTGCGGCCGGCTGGACCATGGTCCATGCCGGACTGCCCCCCCAGTGGGACCTGGCCACGGCCCTGGCTTGCGCCGACGAACTGCACCAGGTGCTGCAAGGCCCCGACTACCGTACCCTGTTACAGCGGATGTACGGTGACCAGCCCGCCCGCTGGGACCCGGCCCTGTCCGGCTGGTCCCGCCTGCGTTTCATCACCAACTGTTTCACCCGCCTGCGCTACTGCACCCGGGACGGCGCGCTGGATATGGATCACAAGGGCGCCCCGGGCACCCAACCAGCCGGTCTGCTGCCCTGGTTCCAGGTACCGGGCCGGGCCAGTACCGACCTGAGGCTGGTGGTGGGCCACTGGTCCACCATCGGCTGTCGTTACGAACAACAGGTCCTCACCTTGGACACCGGCTGCGTCTGGGGCGGCCAAATGACCCTGGCCCGTCTGGATACCCTCACGCCGGAGATTGTCCAGCAGGACTGCCGGACCCATCGGACGCACTCGCCGATCACCTGACCCATCGCGGGCTACAGGGGCACCACACCCCCCATCCACCACAGACTGCCCAGGGCCACGGCAGCGCCGATGGCGGCACCGGCCAGCACATCGGTGGGATAATGCAACCCCAGCACCAGACGGGACAGGGCCACCATCAGGGTGAAGGGCAGCACCAGCCAGGCCCAGACCGGTAACCAGGCCAGCAGTACCACGGTGAAGGCCACCGCATGCAGGGTATGGCCGGAAGGAAAGCTGAACCGGTCCAGCGGCGCCACGTTCAGGCTGATGTCGCGGCTGTGCCGGAAGGGCCGATCCCGCCCTGTGGTTGCCTTCAGGATCTTGTAGATAGGCAGGCACAAAAGCCCCACCAGGGCCATGTGCAGGCTCACATGGAGGGCCTGCATGCCGTGGATCAGGGGCAGGCAGAGCATCAGGGTGTACCAGAAGACCCCGTCCCCCAGCCGGCTGACCACCGCAAATACCCGGTTGATAAGCCGCCGATGCCCCATGCGGTTGAAGACCAGGCAGACCGGAATCTCCGCGTCCGTCACTCGCTGAATCAGTCCCATGTTGACCTCTCTTGAGCACACTCGAAAAACAGCGCTTCCAGCCGATCATGGATGCAGCGCCAGTCCACCGACTCGGCCACGACTCGGGCCTGTTCGCCCAGGCCCCGGATCCGTGCGGGATCGGTGATCAGTTCCCGTGCCAGACCGACGAACCGGTCCCGGTCATTGAGGGGCGGCAGCAGTCCGCTCTCACCGTGGCGCAGATGCTCCCGCGGCGCTGCATAATCAAAAGCCACCACCGCCAGCCCCGAGGCCATGGCCTCCAGGACCACGTTGCCGAAGGTGTCAGAGGTGGAGGGAAACAAAAAGATGTCACCACTGGCATAGTGACGGGCCAGATCTTCCCCGGTCCGGGTGCCCACCAGGATCAGGTCCGGGTGCAGGCGCCGCAGTTCCGCGGCCTCGGGGCCGTCCCCCACCAGGATGAAGCGGGCCCGGGGCTGGTGGGACTGCATGGCCCGGAAGGCCTCCACCGCCAGGGACAGATTCTTCTCCGCCGCCAGACGCCCCACATGGATCACCGCGGGATCGGCGTCTTCCAGCCCCCAGTCCCGACGCAGCGCAGGGTCCCGCCGGGTGGGATTGAAAAGTGCCGTATCCACCCCCCGGGCCAGTACTTTGCAATTCCGGTATCCCTGCGCCGTCAACTGGGTGCGCAAGGACTCGGTCGGCACCAGGGTGCAGCGGGTCCGGTTATGGAAGCGGCGGAGAAAATGACCGATGGCAGGCTCCAGAAACCCCACCCCGTAGTACCGGCTGTAGCTGTGAAAATTGGTATGAAAACCGCTGATCACCGGGATCTTGAGGTGCCTGGCGGCGGCCACTGCGGACCCCCCCAGGGGGCCTTCCGTGGCCACATAGATCACGTCGGGCGGATGCTCGTGCCAGACATCCAGGATCGCACCCCGGGCCGGTAGTCCAAAATGCAATCCCTTGTAGCCCGGGACGGGAAGACCGGCCGTCGCCTGTTCCCGCAACGGTCCCTGTTCACCACCGACATCCCCGCGGTACTGGCGGGGACGAATGAGATGGACCTGATGCCCTCGCGCCAGCATGCCCTGCACCATGTGATGCAGGGTATGGGCAACGCCGTTGATCTCCGGAGGATAGGTTTCGGTCACCACGGCGATATGCAGCCGGGGCGCCTCATCGCCATCGGCATGGGACCCCTGGGTGAAAATCCGGTCCCAGTTCAGGGATGAGGCGCGCCCGGCGGCGTTCATGAGGGAGAATCTCCTTCGAGAGGGGGCGGGAGGCCGTCATGGAACGCCTCCCTGACGGCCGCTTCGGCCGCCCGGGACAACCCGCGACGATCCGTACCATCGACAGGGATCGGCGGCATGAAACTGAGCGCCACGTCCACCCGCGGCATGGCCAGCAGGCGCAGGGCATGGGTGAGGAAATGCTGGTTATCCACGAAGGCCGCCGCATGATCCGCCGGGGGCAGGTAGCGGATGGACACCGGCTGTACCGGGCAGCCCGCGCTCTGGGCGGCCTGGAACAAGCGGGGATGAAAACGTCGTACCTCCTTGCCCGGGGTGGTCGTCCCTTCGGGAAACACGTGCACCGAGTGGCCGCGGCCCAGATGTTCGGCCATCTGATCGGAGACATGGGAGGCGGCACCCGAGACCCCGCGATGGATGAACAGGGTGCCGTTGCGGCCGGACAGCCAGCCGATCAAGGGCCAGCGCCGCACCTCGGACTTGGACAGGAAGCCCACCGGGGCATAGGCCCCCAGGACCGGGATATCCAGCCATGAAACATGGTTGGAGACGGACAGGACAGGTCCGGTGGACGGCTGACCACGCACCTGAATACGGACACCAAAAAGACGGCAGAAAACCCGGTACCACCACTGGATGGCACGCCGGAACCGCTGATCGGGCATCCCGGCCTCGTTGGGCCGCCCCAGCAGCAGGGTCAGGATCACGGCGATGAACAGATGGAGGATCAACGGGATCAACCTATAAATGCATCTGATGGCTTTCATGACAATCCGCGGATAAGGGTGTCCGCAGAAAATGCCGCCGGTAGCGCGCGGGCACAAGCCCTTCGTCCAGAAAAATGAACACGTCCGCCACGTTGAAGTCCGGATCCCAGCAGGGCTCGGCACCGATCCGCGCGCCCAGACGCAGATAGGCCTTGAGCAGGGGCGGCATGATCACGGCGCCCTCGCATCCCGCCACCTGCCGAGGTAACGGCAGGCGGGACCGAACCAGCAAGGTTTCCGGGTCCGGGTGACGGCCCTTGAGCCTTTCCATGATGGCGTGGGCCTGATGCCCGCCATCATGGAGTCCGATACTGGCGCAACCGATCAGATACCGGATGCGATGGGTGGCCATGAACCGCCCCAGTCCGGACCAGAGCACGGCGATGGCCGTACCACTGCGATAGTCGGGATGAACGCAGGTGCGGCCGATTTCCATGATCCGCCCGGGCAGACGATCCAGGCCGTCCAGTTCGAACTCGTTCTGAGAATAAAAGCCGCCGGCGAGGCGGGCCTCGGTGTCCTTGAGGATGCGGGTATAGGCCACCACGGCCCCGGTGTGGCCGTCACGGACCAGCAGGTGATGGCAGTAGCGGTCGTAGCGATCATGGTCCAGCCCCAGCAGGGCCGCCGCCGCGGGCAGGGTGGCCCCCATTTCCCGGGCAAAGATCTGATAACGCAGACGCTGGGATGCCAGCACGTCATCATCACAGGTGGCCAGGGACACACTCAAGCCGGGGCGCGGGACATTCCAGTCATCGGCTGCGGGCGTGTCGGCGGTCTGCATGGCCTTGTCATTATCCATCGTCATGGGGCCATGCTAGGGAGCGCGCCTTTCAGGGATGTGAAGACGTCGTGACGATTACGTGACCCAGGGCAGCGGCGTGATGCACGCGGACAACGGCTATAATGGGCGTTTTGCCGGAGCCTCCCATGGAAACCCTCGACTACGTCCCCCTGCGCCTCAAGAAAAACGAAGAACGGCGCCTGCTGGCCGGCCACGCCTGGATCTTCAGCAATGAGGTGGACGTGGAGGCCACGCCCATCCGCCCCCTGGAACCGGGACAGCCGGTGACGATCCAGGACAGCCGGGGCCGCACCCTGGGGACGGGCTACGCCAATCCCAATTCCCTCATCTGCGCCCGACTGGTGACCCGGGACGCGGATCACCCCTTCGGCCCTTCCCTGCTGGTCCACCGGCTCAAGGTGGCCCTGTCCCTGCGGGAGCGGCTGTTCGATGAACCCTTCTACCGACTGGTCCATGGCGAGAGCGACGGCCTGCCGGGCCTGGTGGTGGACCGCTACGGCGACGTGCTGGTGGCCCAGATCACCACCGCCGGCATGGAGCGCCTGCAGGATGCCCTGCTGAATGCCTTCGAGAAGGTCCTGCGCCCCAGCGCCGTGCTCTGGCGCAACGACAGTCCGGTGCGCAGTCTGGAAGGCCTGGGCCTCTATGTGCAGCCGGCCACCGGCCCCATCCCTGAGACCGTGGAGATCACCGAAAACGGCACTCGTTTCCGGGTCCCCCTGCTGGCGGGCCAGAAGACCGGGTGGTTCTATGACCAGCGGGACAACCGGGCCTGGCTACGGCGCCTCGCCACCGGGGCTCGGGTACTGGACCTGTTCAGCTATGCAGGAGGCTGGGGGATCCAGGCGGCCGTCCA
Source organism: Ectothiorhodospira lacustris (assembly GCF_022227785.1). NCBI lineage: Bacteria > Pseudomonadati > Pseudomonadota > Gammaproteobacteria > Chromatiales > Ectothiorhodospiraceae > Ectothiorhodospira > Ectothiorhodospira lacustris. The sequence continues at coordinate 52,660 of NZ_JAJNQM010000011.1, forward strand.
TGGGGCGGAACACGTCACCTGCGTAGACGCCTCCGCCGATGCCCTGGCCCAGGTGGAAGCCAATGCCCGCCTGAATCAGGTGGAAGAACGGGTGCAGACCCTGGCGGGGGATGCCTTCGAGGTGCTGCGTCAGCTGCGGGAGGAACGGGCACGGTTTGATCTGATCATTGTCGATCCGCCGGCCTTCATCAAGCGCCGCAAGGATCTGAAAGAAGGCACCACCGCCTACCGGCGCATCAATCAGATGGCCCTGCAGGTGCTGGCCCGGGACGGCTTTCTCATCGCCTGTTCCTGTTCCCAGCACATGGCGGCGGAGTCGCTGGAAAAACAGGTCTACGCCGCCGCCCGCCACGTGGACCGGCAGATGCAGATCCTGGCCCGCGGCGGCCAGGCCGGCGACCATCCCATCCACCCGGCCATGCCGGAGACGGCCTACCTCAAGGCGATTCTCTGTCGCTGCACCGGGCAGTAGCGTAGGTTAGAATCAGGGGATGACTCCCACACATCCTTTCATTGATCCCGTCGCCCTGAGCCTGGGGCCCCTGCAGATCCACTGGTACGGCCTCATGTACCTGCTGGGCTTTGCCGCCTTCTGGGCCCTGGGCTGGCTGCGGGCCGGCCGCCCCTGGAGCCCCCTGAACCGGGAGCAGGTCTCCGACCTGCTCTTCTACGGCGTCATCGGTGTCATCGTGGGGGGGCGGCTGGGCTATGTCCTGTTCTACAACCTGGACGCCCTGGCCGGCGATCCGTTGATGCTGATCCGGCTCTGGGAAGGCGGCATGAGCTTCCACGGCGGCCTGATCGGGGTGCTGGTCACCTGCTGGCTCTATGCCCGCAAGCTGGGCTGCCGCTTTTTGCAGCTCACCGACTTCGTCGCGCCCCTCATCCCTATCGGCCTGGGGGCCGGACGCATCGGCAACTGGATCAACGGCGAACTCTGGGGCAAGCCCACGGAGATGCCCTGGGGCATGATCTTCCCGGCCGCGGACATGCTGCCCCGTCACCCCACCCAGCTCTACCAGGCGGCCCTGGAGGGCCTGGCCCTGTTCCTGATCCTGTGGTTCTTCTCCCGGCGCTGGCGCCCGGTGGGGGCGGTCTCCGGCCTGTTCCTGGCGGGTTACGGGGTGTTCCGTTTCCTGGTGGAATTCTGGCGCCTGCCCGATGCCCATATCGGCTATCTTGCCTTCGGCTGGCTCACCCTGGGCCAGCTCCTCACCCTGCCCATGATTCTGGCCGGTGTCCTCATGCTGGCCTGGGCCCGGCGGCAGGAGAAAGCACGCCATGCATAGTTATCTTCAGCTCCTGCAACACCTGCTGGAACAGGGCACGGAGAAATCCGACCGCACCGGCACCGGCACCCGTTCCGTGTTCGGCCACCAGATGCGCTTCGATCTGGCCCGGGGCTTCCCCCTGGTGACCACCAAGAAGCTGCATCTGAAGTCCATCATTCATGAACTGCTCTGGTTCCTCAAAGGGCACACTGCCACCGCCTATCTGCAGGCCAACGGGGTACGTATCTGGGATGAGTGGGCTACGGAAGACGGCGATCTGGGACCGGTCTACGGCCGGCAGTGGCGGTCCTGGCCCCTGCCCGACGGCGGCCATGTGGACCAGATCAGCCGGCTGGTGGAACAGATCCGGACCCGCCCCGACTCCCGGCGCCTGATCGTGAGCGCCTGGAACGTGGCCGACCTGCCGGATGAAGGGGTCTCCCCCCAGGACAATGTCCGTGCCGGGCGCATGGCCCTGGCCCCCTGCCATTGTCTGTTCCAGTTCTATGTGGCCGACGGCAGGCTCTCCTGCCAGCTCTATCAGCGCAGCGCCGACATCTTCCTGGGAGTGCCGTTCAACATCGCCTCTTACGCCCTGCTCACCCTCATGGTGGCCCAGGTCACGGACCTGGAGCCGGGAGAGTTCATCCATACCTTCGGCGACGTGCACCTGTACCTGAACCACCTGGAACAGGCCCGGGAGCAGCTTGCCCGCGAACCCCACCCCCTGCCCCGGATGGTGCTGAACCCGGCAGTGAAATCCCTGTTCGACTTCCGTTACGAGGACTTCACCCTGCTGGATTACCAGGCCCATCCCCACATCAAGGCCCCGGTGTCCATATGACCGACTCCCAACCACTGCTCACCGCCGTGGTCGCCATGGACCGCAACCGGCTCATCGGCGCCGACAATCGCCTGCCCTGGCACCTGCCGGCGGATCTTGCCCACTTCAAGCGTCTGACCATGGGCGGGTGCATGCTCATGGGACGCAAGACCTTCGAATCCATCGGTCGGGCGCTGCCGGGGCGGCACAGCCTGGTGATGACCCGGGATACGGACTTCGAGGCCCCCGGCTGCACGGTGGTCCATGACCTGGAACAGGCCCTGGCGGCCGCCGGGCCGGTGGAGGAGATCTTCGTCATCGGCGGGGCGGACCTGTTCCGGCATCTACTGCCGCTGTGTCGACGGATGCATCTGACGGTGATCGAACATGAATTCGAAGGCGACACCTTCCTGGCCCAGCTCAATGAGACTTGGCAGGAGGTGGCCCGGGAAGCCCATGATGCCGACGACAAAAACCCCTATCCCTACACCTTCCTGACCCTGGAGCGCCGCCCCTAGCCGGCTACGACGGAGTACGGAGCCGACGCAGCAGGGCAATCCCCGGCAGACTGAAGATCACGGCAAACAGCAGCGCCGCCGCCACCACGATGGACGGCCCGGCGGGGGTATCCCAGGTCAGAGAACCCCACAGTCCGCCGGCCACGGCCAGACAACCGATCAGGGCGGCGAACAGGGCCATCTGCTCCGGTGTGGACGACAGCCGCCGCGCCGCCGCCGCGGGGATGATCATCAGCGAAGTGATCAGCAGGATGCCCACCACCTTCATGGCCACGGCAATGACCAGGGCCATGAGCAGCATGAAGCCCATGCTCACCAGAGTCACCCTCACCCCTTCCACCCGGGCCAGATCCTCATGCACGGTCATCGCCAGCAGGGGGCGCCACAAGGCCGCCAGCATCCCCAGGGCCAGTGCACCACCGATGAAGATCCCTATCAGGTCCTCATGGGACACGGCCAGGATATCGCCGAACAGGTAGGCCATCAGATCGATCCGGACCCCTTCCAGAAAGGCCACCGCCACCAGCCCCAGGGACAGGCTGCTGTGGGCCAGGATCCCCAGCACGGTGTCCGTGGCCAGCCGCCGCTGTCGCTGCAACAGCATGAGCACCAACGCCAGGGCTACACAGAGGATGATCACGGTCAAATTCACGTTCAGACCGATGAGAAAACCCAGCGCCACCCCCAGCAGGGCGGAATGGGCAAGGGTATCGCCGAAGTAGGCCATCCGGCGCCAGACCACGAAGGAGCCCAGCGGCCCCGCCACCACGGCTACGGCCATGCCGCCGATCAGGGCCCGGACAATGAAATCATCCATGGTGTTCGTGCTCCCCGGGCCCGTGGCAATCACACCCGGGCGGCCCGTCGAATTCCACCACGTCGCCATGCAGATCATGACGATGGTCATGGTGATGGGTGTACAGGGCCATTCCCGCCGGCATGGTCTTGCCGAACAGTTTGAGATAGGCGGGATCGCGGCTCACCACGTCCGGTTTGCCGGTACAGCACACATGCTGATTCAGACAGATCACCGAATCGGCGGCAGCCATGACCAGATGCAGTTCATGGGACACCATCAGCACCCCGCACCCATAACGGTCCCGCAGGCGGGCGATGAGCTGGAACACCTCCCCCTGCCCGGTCACATCGACCCCCTGGGCGGGCTCATCCAGCACCAGAAGGTGAGGTTCCCGCAGCAACGCGCGGGCCAGCAGGATGCGCTGCATCTCCCCGCCGGAAACCGACTGAACGGGCTGCTCCAGCAGATGGTCACAGCCCACTTCCCGCAACACCCGGGCCAGGCTGTCCCTGTCGAAACGTCCTCCCAGCCCCAGAAACCGGCGTACCGTGATGGGCAGGATCTCATCCACCTGGATACGCTGGGGCATGTACCCGATACGCAGTCCGGGGCGACGCAGGACCCGGCCGCTGGAGGGTGACACCAGCCCCAGCAACACCTTGAGCAGGGAGGTCTTGCCGGCACCATTGGGACCGATGAGGGTGACGATCCGGCCCGGTTGAACCATCATGTCCACGCCGTCCAGAATCCGCCGTCCACCCGCCGTCAGTGCCACCTGTCGGGCGGCCAGCAAGGCGCCATCGACAGGGCGGAGATCATCACGGGATCTGCTCAAACTGGAAAGACGGAACATGGCAACCGGATCCGGCGCAGAGAAAATATCAAAAGGATTGTTATAGTATTACATAACCACATCAGCCGAGGAGTCCATTCATCATGCGCAACCGCCGATTGCTTGCGGGCCTTGCGGCCCTGGTCCTGCTACTGCCCCTGTCGCTGCAGGCAACCCCTCGGGTCGTGGTCAGCATACCCCCGATCCACAATCTGGTCAGCGGGGTCATGGAGGGCGTGGCCGAGCCGGTGCTGCTGGTACCCGGCGGGGCCTCGCCCCATGACTACGCCCTGCGTCCTTCGGACATGCGGCACCTGCAGGCGGCCCAGGTAGTGATCTGGGTGGGCCGGGACCTGGAGGGTTTTCTGGAGCGGCCGTTGGCCAGACTGCCGGAATCCGTGACGAAAGTCACCCTGCTCAAGGACGCCGACCTGGTGCGTCATGCGCTGCGTGAGGGAGGGATCTGGGAACG